>NZ_ATXJ01000018.1 GCF_000421625.1 Thermus islandicus DSM 21543
ATGTACGGCACCCCCACCTGACGGGCCAACAAAATGTGCTCCCGCGTCTGCGGCATCGGACCATCCGCCGCCGACACCACCAAAATCGCCCCGTCCATCTGCGCCGCACCCGTGATCATGTTCTTGATGTAGTCCGCGTGACCCGGGCAGTCCACGTGCGAATAGTGCCGCTTCGCCGTCTCGTACTCCACATGCGCCGTGTTGATCGTAATCCCACGGGCCCGCTCCTCCGGCGCCTTGTCAATGTCCCCGTAGTCCTTCACCTCCACATTCGGGTTCTCCGCCGCCGCCACAAAGGTCAAAGCCGCCGTCAACGTCGTCTTCCCGTGGTCCACGTGCCCAATCGTCCCCACGTTCACGTGAGGCTTCGTCCGTACAAACTCGCCCTTCGCCATGGTCCCTCCTCTTTTCGGCACACAAAGCCTGCCCCGGGGGCCAGAAGCCCAGGGCAGACAAAAAGATGGAGCTCGCGGCCGGGCTCGAACCGGCGACCTCACCCTTACCAAGGGTGTGCTCTACCTGCTGAGCTACGCGAGCTCGTGGAGCGGGAGACGGGACTCGAACCCGCGACCCTCGGCTTGGGAAGCCGATGCTCTACCAACTGAGCTACTCCCGCGCGGGGTGTGCTTTCGGCACACCGGATGGTGGGCAGGGCTGGATTCGAACCAGCGTAGGCGTGCGCCAACGGTTTTACAGACCGTCCCCTTTGGCCGCTCGGGCACCTGCCCTCGCCGCTTTTGGAGCCACCCAGGGGAGTTGAACCCCCAACCCCCCGATTACAAGTCGGGTGCTCTACCGGTTGAGCTAGGGTGGCAGGACGGGGGATAGGACCCTGTCCGAGGGACTAGGCTAACACAACGGGGTGAAAGTGTCAAGATAAGGGCATGCGCATCGTACCTTTTGGCGCGGCCCGGGAGGTGACGGGAAGCTGCCACCTCCTCCTGGCGGAGGGGCAGCGGGTCCTCCTGGACTGCGGGATGTTCCAGGGCCGGGAGGAGGCCAAGAACCACGGACCCTTCGGCTTCAACCCCAAGGAAGTGGACGCCGTGGTCCTGACCCACGCCCACCTGGACCATGTGGGCAGGCTGCCCAAGCTCTTCCGCGAAGGGTACCGGGGGCCCGTGTACGCCACCTGGGCCACCGGCCTCCTCATGCGCCTGATCCTCGAGGACGCCCTCAAGGTCATGGAGGAGCCCTTCTTCGGGGCAGAGGACGTGGAGGAAGCCCTAAACCACCTCAGGCCCCTGGAGTACGGGGAGTGGCTCCGAATCGGGGAGCTTACCCTCACCCTGGGGCAGGCGGGCCACCTCCCGGGAAGCGCCTTCCTGGTGGTCCAGGGAGAGGGAAAGACCCTGGTCTATAGCGGGGACCTGGGCAACCGGGAAAAGGAGGTCCTCCCCAATCCCTCCCCTCCCCCCAAGGCCGACCTGGTCCTCGCGGAAGGGACCTACGGCGACCGGCCCCACCGCCCTTACCGGGAAACGGTGGCGGAGTTTCTGGCCATCCTGGGGGAAACTCTGGCTCGGGGCGGCAAGGTCTTCATCCCCTCCTTCGCCGTGGAAAGGGCCCAGGAGATCCTCTACGTCCTCTATACCCACGGCCACCGCCTGCCTCAGGCCCCCATCGTCTTGGACTCCCCCCTGGCCGAAAGGGTCCTTTCCCTCTACCCAAGCCTGGTGCGCTACTTCAGCGGGGAGGTGCAGGCCCACTTCCTGGCGGGCCGGAACCCCTTCCGGCCCAAGAACCTCGAGGTGACGGAAACCGTGGAGGCCTCCAAGGCTCTGAACCACGCCCCCGGCCCCATGGTGGTCATCGCGGGGAGCGGGATGCTCACGGGGGGGCGGATCCTCCACCACCTGAAGCACGGCCTCGCCGACCCCAAAAACGCCCTGGTCTTCGTGGGCTACCAACCGGGAGGAGGGCTCGGAGCGACCATCATCGCCCGGCCCCCCGCCGTGCGGATCCTGGGGGAGGAGGTACCTTTGCGGGCCAGCGTCCACACCCTGGGCGGCTTCTCCGGGCACGCAGGGCAGGACGAGCTCTTGGACTGGCTCCAGGGCCAGCCCCGGGTGATCCTGGTCCACGGGGAGGAGGAAAAGCTATTGGAGCTGGGCAAGCTCCTCGCCCTACGGGGGCAGGAGGTGGGCCTGGCGCGCCTGGGGGAGGGCGTGGGGGTTTAGGCCGGTTTAAAGCCCAGGCGCTCCAAAACCATACGGGTGGCGGGGCTTCGGTTTAGGGTGTAGAAGTGCACCCCCTCCACCCCGGCCTCCAGGAGCTCGGCCACCTGGCGGGTGGCGTGTTCCACCCCGATCTCCAGGATGGCCTCGGGGTCGTCCTGGTGGCGCTCCAGCCTGGAGAGAAGAGGCCCCGGGATGCTGGCCCCGCAGACCTCGGTGAAGCGGCGGAGCTGCGGGTAGCTGGTGATGGGCATGATGCCGGGGAGGATGGGGATGGCGATCCCCAGGCGCCGTGCCCGCTCCAGGAAGCCGAAGTAGTGGGCGTTGTGGAAAAAGAGCTGGGTGATGGCGAAGTCCAGGCCCGCCTCCACCTTGGCCTTGAAGTGGCGGAGGTCGGCCTCGAGGCTCCCGCTCTCCGGGTGCCCCTCGGGGTAGGCCGCCCCGCCCACGGAGAGGGCTTCCCCGTAGCGCTCCCGGATCAGGGCCACGAGCTCCGAGGCGTACCGGAACCCCTCGGGGTGGGGCCGGAAGACCCGCTCCCCCCTCGGCGGATCGCCCCGCAGGGCGAGGACGTTCTCCACCCCGCTGGCCACGAAGCGCCCAAGGACCTTGGCCACCTCTTCCCGCCTCTGCCCGGCCACGGTGAGGTGGGCCAGGGGGGTGAGCCCCAGGTCCAGGATGCGCCGGGCCCAGGCCACGCTCCTTTCCCGGGTGCTCCCCATGGCCCCGTAGGTGATGGAGACGAAGGCGGGGCGGAAGGCCTTCAGCTCCTCCATGGTGCGGAAAAGGGCCTCCTCCCCCTCGGGCGTCTTGGGGGGGAAGAACTCAAAGGAGAACAGGGGCCCCCGGCGGGCACGGAGGAGGTCCCGTATTTTCATGCGAACGAGTGTAGGCCCTGGGCCGCCGGGGGTCAAGGCCGAGGCATAATGAAGGCATGGTGGAGGTTCCCGAAATCCCCAAGGAGGCAGGCGTGACGCTTCCCGCCAAGGAAACGGCCCTCCTCGTGGTGGACATGCAGAACGACTTCGCCCATCCTGAAGGCGCCCTCTTCGTCCCCGACGCCCCCAAGACCATTCCGGTCATCCAGGGCCTTCTGGAGAAGGCCCGGGCGCGGGGGGCCAGGGTGGTCTTCACCCAGGATTGGCACCGGGAGGACGACCCGGAGTTCAAGATCTGGCCCCGGCACGCGGTGGCGGGCACCTGGGGGGCGGAGATCGTGGAGGCGCTTAAGCCTAGGCCCCAAGAGCTCGTCATCCAGAAGGTGCGCTACGACGCTTTCTACGGCACCTCCCTGGACCATTACCTCCGCCTCTTCGGGGTGAAGCACGTGGTGGTCACGGGGACGGTGGCCAACATCTGCGTGCTCCACACCGCGGGCTCGGCGGCCTTACGCTGGTACCAGGTGGTCCTCCCCGAGGACGCTACAAGCGCCCTCACCCCCTTTGACCTGCAGGCCGCCCTCCGCCAGGTGACCTTCCTTTACCAGGGCAAGGTCACCCGGGCCGAAGGGGTGGACTTTGCCTGAAGGCCCGCACCTCCCGCCGTGGTAGTCCCCCTGGAGAAGGCCGAGGGACAGGGGGAGCTTTCCCTCCTCCAAAAGGCCCTGGCCCTTGGCCTGCCCGTGGCCCCCACGTGGGCGGTGGCCCTCGAGGCGGAGTTCTTTCGCCTCAACAACCTGGAAGAGCGCATCCAAAACCTCTTCCGGGGGGTCTTCGGGGTGCGGATTGACGAGGAGCGCCTTCTCCTGGCGGCGGAGGAAGCCAGGCGGGCGGTGCGGGAGAGCTACCTCCTCCCCGAGCGGGCAGAGGCCTTCCTGAGGACCCTGGAGGGCAGGGGGCCCTTCCTCCTGCGCTACGCGGGGGAGGGCGCCTCGAAGCGGGCCGCCAACCCCCAGGAGGCCCTCTTCGCCCTGAAGCGCCTTTATGAGGCGCGCTTCCAGGTAGAGGCCATCCTGGAGCGTTACCCAAAGCTCATCCCCCCCTTCGTCCCGGTCCTGGTGCAGGAGGTGGACCCAAAAGAGGCGCTCCAGGAGGACCCCTTCCTCTCCCTGGACCTCTCCCGGGCCCTGGGCCGGGAGGTGGTGGTCTACGCCGCCAAGGGACAGGTGGTGCGGATAGAATCCCCCCATGGTGGATAGCCACGTTCACACCCCCCTCTGCGGGCACGCCGAGGGGAGCCCGGAGGCCTATCTCCTCCAGGCGCGAAAGCGGGGGCTAAGGGGGGTGGTCTTCACCGACCACGCCCCCATGCCCTCCTGGTACGACCCGGAAAGCCGGATGCGGCTTGCCGAGCTTCCCTTCTACGTTCTGGCCCTGGAGCGGGTGCGGGAGAAGCACCCCGACCTCTACGTGGGGATCGGCCTCGAGGCCGACCACCACCCGGGAACGGAGGCCTTCGTGGCGGAGGTCCTGCGGCGCTACCCCTGGGACTACGTGATCGGGAGCGTCCACTACCTTTGGGCTTGGCCCCTGGACCACCCGGACCACCAGGAGGAGTACCGCTTTCGGGACCTAAAGGAGGTCTTCCGCGCCTACTTCGCCGAGGTGGAGCAGGCGGCCCGTAGCGGCCTCTTTCACGCCATCGGCCACCTGGACCTGCCCAAGAAGTTCGGCCACCGCCTGCCCGAGGAGGCCCTCTTGGAGCTGGCCGAGCCTGCTCTTCGGGCCATCGCCGAGGGGGGGCTTTTTTTGGACGTGAACACCGCCGGGCTCAGGAAGCCCATCGGGGAGGTCTACCCCGCCCCCGCCCTCCTCCGGAGGGCCCGGGAGCTTGGCATCGGCCTCGTCCTGGGCTCCGACGCCCACCGCCCCGAGGAGGTGGGCTTCGCCTTTCCCGAAACCCAGGCCCTCCTCGTCGCCTTGGGCTTCCAGGAGGCCCACTATTTCCGCGAGGGCAGGCCCGTGGCCTACTCCCTGTCCAGGGCCTCGTAGACCTGGTCCCGCCTTGCCCCCAAGGGGAGGTCCTCCCGGCGCCCCCCGGCGGCCTCATAGGCCTGCACCGCCCTCAGGAGGCGCAAAAAGGCCTCGGCGCAGGGGTCGGGGGCTGGGGCCTCGTACTCCATGAAGGTCACCCGCTCGTACTCCTCCCGGTACTCCGCCTCCTCCCGTTCCACGCAGGCCTCGTAGGCCTTTAGGGCCTCGTCCACCTCGAGGCGGGCGCGCTCCAGGGCCGGCATAGCCACCTCCTTAAGTTTTAGTATATCAGGTTTTTTTACTCCTAAACCTCAAGCTGGCGGCGGGGATGGGGCCCTCCTGGAAGCGCTCCTCCCGCCAGGGATCCCCCCGCCAGTGGTACCCCAGCCGCTCCCAGAAGCCGAGCTCCAGGTGGTCCAAAAGGGTGATGGCCCGCACCCACTTGGCGCTCTTCCAGGCGTAGAGGTGGGGGACGAGGAGGCGCACCGGGCCGCCCCTCTCCCGGGGGAGGGGCTGGCCGAAGAGGGTGTGGGCCAGGAGGACGTCCTCCCTAAGGAGGTCCTCCAGGAGGAGGTTGGTGGTGTAGCCGCCGTAGCTCTCCACCAGGGCGGCCACCGCTTCGGGCCTGGGACGGGCCCGCTCCAGGAGGTCCCGCACCCTCACCCCCCGCCAGGCCACGTCCAGGCGGCTCCAGCGGGTCACGCAGTGGAAGTCCCGGGTGAGGTCCACCTGGGGCAGGGCGAGGAGGTCCTCGTAGGTGAGGGTCAGGGACTCCTCTACCAGGCCCGCCAGGGTGAAGCGCCACGCCTCCGGGGAAACCTCCGGCTCCTCCCCGTAGGTGAGGATGGGGAAGCGCTCGGTGAGGATCTGGCCGGGGGGCACCCTGTCCATACCCCCAGGTTAGGCCAAGGCCCCCCGGGGAAAAGGGGGCTAGGGCACCTAGCCCCGGTAGCGGATCACCTCCACCCTTTCCAGGGTCACCAGGCCCTCCCGCACCATCCCGTCCAGGACCGGGAGGAAGTCCCGGATCCGCTCCTCCTCGTCCACGATCTCCACCATGACGGGCAGGTCCTCCGAGAGCTGGAGGATCTTGGCGGTGTGGATGCGGGAGTGGGCCCCGTAGCCCATAAAGCCCTTGAACACCGTGGCCCCGGCGAGGCCGCGTTTCCTGGCCTCGAGGACGATGGCCTCGTAGAGGGGCCGCCCCCCGTAGCGGTCGGACTCCCCGATGAAGATGCGCAAGAGCTTGGCCTCTCCCTCCAACCTCATGCCCCCAGGATACCCCCGAGGCGGTAGCCGAGGTAGACCAGGAGAAGGCCCAAAACCAGGCTACCCAGGGCGTAGGCCAGGGCCTTCAGGGGCTCCCCGTCCTGGAGGAAGGCGAGGGTCTCGTAGCTCAGGCTGGAGAAGGTGGTGAACCCTCCCAAAACCCCTACCCCCAGGAAGAGCCGGGCCTCCCCGGAAAGGGCCCCCTCCAGGGAAAGCCGCACCACGGCGCCGATGAGGAAGCTCCCCAGGGCGTTCACCAGGAGGGTGCTCCAGGGAAAGCCTGGGCCCAAGTGCCCCTGCACCCAGGCCCCCAGGCCGTAGCGAAGGGCGGAGCCCAAGGCCCCGCCCAAGGCCACCAGGAGGTAGCGCTCCACCCCCGTAGTCTAAGGCCGCCGGGAGCCCCAGCCGGTATAGTGGGGCCATGCAGGGCAAGAACCTCTCCCCCATCCTCACCGCCAAGGGGGTGCGGCTCGCCGTGGCCGTGGCCCGCTTCAACGAGCGCGTGACCAAGGCCCTCCTGGAGGGGGCCCTCGAGGCCTACGCCCGCCTGGGAGGGGAGCCCCGGGAGGTCCTGGTGGCCTGGGTGCCCGGCTCCTTTGAGCTTCCCCTGGTGGCCAAGCGCCTGGCCAGCCGCCCCGACGTGGACGCGGTGGTGGCCCTGGGAGCGGTGATCCGGGGGGAAACCCCCCACTTTGAGTACGTGGCCGCCCAGGCGGCAAGCGGCCTCATGCAGGCCATGCTCCAAACGGAGAAGCCCATCGTCTTCGGGGTCCTCACCACCAACAGCCTCGAGGAGGCCCTGGAGCGCTCCGGGGGCAAGGCGGGGAACAAGGGGGCCGAGGCGGTGCTCACCGCCTTGGAGGTGGTCAAGCTCCTCGAGGCTATCGGCCGCCCATGAGGGCCCGGGCGTAGCGCAGGTGGAGGTAAAGGAAGCAGCCCAGGCAAAAGCCGAAGGCCAGGTTGACGAAGGCGAGGAGGGCCACCAGGAGGGCAAGGCCGTAGCCCAGGGCCTTAAGGCCTAGGAGCAGGGCGAGGCTGGCGAGCCCAAGGAAAAGCGCTCCCAGGCTGCGGGCAAAGCGGTGGGGCCGGGGGTCCTCCTCCACCGCCCGGGGCGGGATCCGCAGGAGGCGCTTTAGGGCCGCCATCAGGTCCCAAGGGGTGTGCTGGCTCGCCATGAGGAGGAAGAGGAGGTAGACGAGCCCGGGCCGGTCCAAAAGGGCCCCCAAGGGGAGGAGGGCCACCAGCAGAACCTGGTTGAAGCGGATCTGGTTCCGGTCGGTCCGCATGGGCCCAGTATACATATGAGCCCATGAAGCTCATGGGTAAAGGGCACAATCCCTGTGGCAGAATGGTCCCGTGGTCCCCCTGCTCCTCACCCCCCTGCCCGTGCCCCACGGCTTCACCACCCGGGTGGGCGGGGTTTCCCAGGGCCCCTTTTGGAGCCTCAACCTCTCCGCCGCCACCGGGGACGATCCCAAAAGGGTGGCGGAGAACCAGCGTCGGGTCCTGGCCGCCTTCGGCCACCCCCCTGTGGCCGGCCTCCGGCAGGTGCACGGCACGGAGGTGCACCTCGTGGAGGGCCCCGGGGTATGGGAGGGGGACGGCCTCCTCACCCGCACCCCCGGCCTCCTCCTCCGGGTGGGGGTGGCGGACTGCTACCCCCTTCTCCTCTACCATCCCGGGGGACTGGTGGGGGCGTTGCACGCGGGCTGGCGGGGGGTGGTAGGCGGGATCCTCCTTAAAGCCCTCGCCCTCCTGGAAAGGATAGGCCTGGACCCGCAGGAGGCCCACCTTGCCCTCGGCCCAGGGATCGGGGGATGCTGCTACCAGGTGGGGGAGGAGGTGGCCCTCCGCTTCGCCGAGGCGGGGCTTTTCACCTTCCGGGAGGACCCTGGGTCCCCGGGGAGGTACCTCCTGGACCTGGAGAAGGCCCTCCTCCTCCAGGCGGAAAGGGCAGGGCTCCGGGAGGAGCGGATCTACCGGGTAGGGCTTTGCTCCCACTGCGCCCCTCACCTCTTCTCCCACCGCCGCGATGGGGGGAGGACGGGGCGGATGTGGGGGCTCGTCCTCCTCCCCGGTTAAGCGCCCGTTCACCCCGCCCGTGGCACAATGAGGCCATGCTCTTTCCCCGGGCGGTCCTGCCCTCCCTCCTCCACCTCACCCCGGAGTGGCTTCGGGCGCGGGGCCTCAAGGGGGTGATCCTGGACCTGGACAACACCCTCCTGCCCTACGGGGAGGAGGACCTCTCCCCTGCCTACCGGGCCTGGCTCCTTGAGCTTAGGCGGGAAGCGCCCATCTACCTTCTCTCCAACGCCCTCCCCGAGCGCTTTGCCCGCCTCCAGGAGAGGCTTGGGCTTCCCGGCCACGCCCCTGCCCTTAAGCCCTGGCTGGGGTTTGGCAAGGCCCTGCGGACCCTAGGCCTTCCCCCCAGGGAGGTGGCGGTGGTGGGGGACCAGGTCTTCACCGACGTCCTGGGGGGGAACCTGGTGGGGGCCTACACCGTCTTGGTACCTCCCCTAAAGGAGCGGGAGTTCTTTTACACGCGTTTCATACGGATGCTGGAGACTCCCTTTAGAAGGCCTCGAGGGGGTTCGGCATGAGCGTGCTCACCATCGGCGACAAGCGGCTTGGGGCCATCCTCTTGGATGCCGGGCTCCTCACCGACGAGGAGCTGCAGATGGCCCTGGAAAGGCACCGGGAGGTGGGAGGCTCCTTGGCGGAGGTCCTCGTGGACATGGGGCTCCTTTCCGAAAAGCGCATCGCCCAGGCCATAGAGGACCACTTCGGCATCCCCCTGGTGGAGCTCCACGCCCTGGAGATCCCTCCTAAGGTCAAAGCCCTCCTGCCCGCGGAAAAGGCCAAGGAGCTCCAGGCCCTTCCCTTTGCCTTGGACGAGGAGGCCGGGGTGGTCCGGGTGGCCTTTGTGAACCCCCTGGACACCCTGGCCCTGGAGGAGGTGGAGGACCTCACCGGCCTGGTGGTGGAGCCCTACCAGGCCACCAAAAGCGCTTTCCTCTACGCCCTGGCCAGGAACTTTCCCGAGCTCGGCCTGCCCCTGCCCTCCTCCCCTCCGGGCCCGGGCGGACCGGAGCTGAAGCTGGGGGAGCTTCTGGTAAGCCGGGGCCTGGTGGACCGGACCACCCTGGAGGAGGCCCTGGCGGAGCAGGAGCGCACCGGGGACCTCTTGGGAAGGATCCTGGTGCGCAAGGGGCTGCCCGAGGAGAAGCTTTACGAGGCCCTGGCAGAACAGAAGGGCCTGGAGTTCCTCCCCTCCACGGAGGGCCTCCTTCCCGACCCCGCGGCTACCGCCCTCCTCCTGCGCGGGGACGCCCTGAAGTACAGCGCGGTGCCCGTGGCCCTGAAGGAGGGAAAGGTGGAGGTGGTGCTCGCCGACCCGAGGCACATGGGCGCCGTGGAGGAGCTTCTGGGCCGCCCCGCCCGCTTTTTCCTCACGCTCCCCAAGGCCTGGGAGGACCTCTTCCACCGGGCCTACCCGGAAAAGGGCCGCCTGGGGGAGGTCCTGGTACAGGAGGGCCGCCTCTCCCGCGAGAACCTCAGGGAGGCCCTCGAGGTGCAAAAACGCCTGCCCAAGGCCAAGCCCCTGGGGGAGATCCTGGTGGAGCTGGGCCTGGCCCGCCCCGAGGACGTGGAGGAGGCCCTAAAGAAGCAGCGGCAGGGCGGGGGGCGGCTGGAGGACACCCTGGTCCAGTCGGGGAAGCTCAAGCCCGAGGCCCTGGCCCAGGCGGTGGCCGCCCAGATGGGCTACCCCTACCTCAACCCCGAGGAGCACCCGCCGGACCCCAGCGCCGCCCTCCTCCTCCCCGAGGACCTTTGCCGCCGCTACGGGATCTTCCCCCACCGCCTGGAGGGCCGGACCCTGGTCCTCCTCATGAAGGACCCCCGGAACATCCTGGCCCTGGACGATGTGCGCCTGGCCCTTAAGCGGAAGGGCCTCGCCTACGAGGTGGCCCCGGCCGTGGCCACCGAGGCCGCCATCACCAAGCTCATTGAGCGCTTCTACGGCAAGGAGGAGCTGGGGGAGCTGGCCAAGGAGCTCTCCAAAGGCTACCAGGAAGAGGAAGCCGCCGTCACCGAGCTGGACGAAAGCGCCGCCCAAAAGTTCGTCCGGCAGGTGATCCGGGAGGCCTACCTGCAAGAAGCCTCGGACATCCACGTGGAGCCCCGCCAGAGCGATGTCCTGGTGCGCCTAAGGATTGACGGCACCCTGCGCCAGTACACCACCCTGCCCAAGGGGGCCCTGAACCCTGTGATCAGCGTCATCAAGATCCTGGGCGGGCTCAACATCGCCGAGAAGCGCCTCCCCCAGGACGGCCGGGTGCGCTACCGGGAAGGGGCCATTGACCTGGACCTCCGCCTCTCCACCCTGCCCACGGTCTACGGGGAGAAGGCGGTGATGCGCCTCCTGAAGAAGGCCGCCGACATCCCGGAGATTGAGGGCTTAGGCTTCGCCCCCGGGGTCTTTGAGCGCTTCCAGGAGGTGATCTCCAAGCCCTATGGCATCTTCCTCATCACCGGGCCCACAGGGTCGGGCAAGAGCTTCACCACCTTCTCCATCCTGAAGCGCATCGCCACCCCGGACAAGAACACCCAGACCATCGAGGACCCGGTGGAGTACGAGATCCCCGGGATCAACCAGACCCAGGTGAACCCCCAGGCCGGGCTCACCTTCGCCCGGGCCCTTAGGGCCTTCCTCCGGCAGGACCCGGACATCATCATGGTGGGGGAGATCCGGGATTCCGAGACGGCCAAGATCGCCACCGAGGCCGCCCTCACCGGGCACCTGGTCATCGCCACCCTTCACACCAACGATGCGGCCCAGGCCATCACCCGCCTGGACGAGATGGGGGTGGAGCTCTTCAACATCTCCGCGGCCCTGATCGGGGTTCTGTCCCAGAGGCTCGTGCGGAAGATCTGCGACCACTGCAAGGTGGAGGTCAAGCCCGACCTCGAGGCCCTGAGGCGCCTGGGCCTCTCGGAGGCGGAGATCCGGGAGACAAAGCTCTACAAGGGCATGGGGTGCGAGCGGTGCGGGGGCACGGGATACCGGGGCCGCTACGCCATCCACGAGCTTTTGGTGGTGGACGACGAGATCCGCCATGCCATCGTGGCGGGCAAGTCGGCCACGGAGATCAAGGAGATCGCCCGCAGGAAGGGGATGAAGACCCTGCGGGAGGACGGCATCCAGAAGGCCTTGCAAGGGATCACCACCCTCGAGGAGGTTCTGGCGAGGACGATTGAGTAAGGGAGGACAGCATGGCCAAGATTCCAGACATCGTGGACCTTTTAAGCCTGGCGGCGGAACGGGGGGCGAGCGACCTGGTGATCACCGTGGGGCTTCCCCCCATGCTGAAGATCGACGGGGAGTTCCACCCCACGGAGTACGAACCCCTCTCCCCCAAGGACACCCGGAGCCTGATGTATGCCCTCATGGACGAGAAGCAGCAGCGGATCTTTGAGGAGGAAAAGGAGCTGGACTTCTCCTTTAGCCTCCCCGGCAAGGGGCGCTACCGGGTGAACGTTTTCCTACAACGGGGGAGCGTGGGCGGAGTGCTCCGGGTGGTGCCGGCTACGGTCAAGAGCTTTGAGGAGCTCGGCCTCCCCAAGGCCATCGCCGAGATCGCCCTAAGCCCCCGGGGCCTCGTCCTGGTTACGGGGCCCACAGGGTCCGGCAAGAGCACCACCTTGGCCTCCATGATCGACTACATCAACGAGCGCAGGCCCGTGCACATCGTGACCATTGAGGACCCTATAGAGTTCTTCCACAAGCACAAGAAGGCCATCGTCAACCAAAGGGAGATCGGCTCCGACACCCACGGCTTCCACAAGGCCCTCCGCAGCGTTTTGCGCCAGGCTCCGGACGTGATCCTGGTGGGGGAGATGCGGGACTACGAGACCATCGCCGCCGCCATCACCGCCGCGGAAACGGGCCACCTGGTCATGGGCACCCTCCACACCAACTCCGCCCCCGAGACGGTGGACCGCATCGTGGACGTCTTCCCAGAAAACCAGCAGGAGCAGGTGCGGGTGCAGCTTTCCAACAACCTGGTGGCGGTCCTTACCCAGCAGCTCCTCCCCAAGGCCTTCGGGGGCGGAAGGGTCTTAGCCTACGAGCTCATGATCGCCACCCCGGCGGTTAGGGCCCTCATCCGGGAGGGGAAGAGCCACCAGCTCCGCTCGGTCATCCAGACCGGGGGGCAGTACGGGATGATCACCATGGACGCCTGCCTCGCCGACCTCTACAAGCGCAAGCTCATCACCTACGAGATGGGCCTCGCGAGGGCGGTGGACCCCAAGGAGTTCATGCGCCTGGCCGGGGCGGAGGAAAGGCCCGCCCGCTAGTACACTGGTCCCATGTTTGAGGCGGTCATCGGCCTCGAGGTCCACCTGCACCTCAAGACCCGCACCAAGATGTTCTGCGGCTGCCCGGCGGACCCCTTCGGGGCTCCCCCCAACGCCCACGTCTGCCCCGTCTGCCTGGGCCTGCCCGGGGCCCTGCCCGTACCCAACCGGAAGGCGGTGGAGTACGGCCTCAGGCTCGCCCTGGCCCTGGGAGCGGAGGTGCCGGACAGGCTCGTCTTTCACCGCAAGAACTACTTCTACCCCGACCTGCCCAAGAACTACCAGATCAGCCAGTACGACCTCCCCTTGGGCCGGGGAGGGGCCCTGCCCCTGGAGGGGCGCCAGGTGCGCATCCGGCGCCTCCACCTGGAGGAGGATGCGGGAAAGAGCCTCCACCTGGAGGGCAGGACCCTCCTGGACCTGAACCGGGCGGGTAGCCCCCTCATTGAGCTCGTCACCGAGCCCGACCTCAGGACCCCGGAAGAGGCGAGGCTTTTCCTCCAGCGCATCCAGGCCCTGGTCCAGACCCTGGGGATTTCCGACGCAAGCCCCGAGGAGGGCAAGCTCCGGGCCGACGTCAACATCTCCCTCCGCCGTCCGGGAGAGCCTTTGGGCACCAAGGTGGAGGTCAAGAACCTGAACTCCTTCAAGGGTGTCCAGCGGGCCCTGGAGTACGAGATCCGCCGCCAGACGGAGCTCCTAAGGCGAGGGGAGCGGGTGAAGCAGGCCACCCTGGGCTTTGAAGAGGGGAGCGGCAAGACCTACCCCATGCGCACCAAGGAGGAGGAGGCGGACTACCGCTACTTCCCCGAGCCCGACCTGCCCCCGGTGCCCGTCCCCCGGGCCTGGCTTGCGGAGGTGCGAGCGGGCCTCCCGGAACTCCCCTGGGCGAAGGAGGAGCGCTACCGGGCCCTGGGCATCAAGGAAAAAGACGCCGAGGCCCTGGCCTACGCCCCGGCCCTTTCCCGCTTCCTGGACCAGGCCCTCTCCTTCGGCCTCGCCTCCCCCCAGGCCCTGGCCAACTGGCTCCTCGTGGACCTCGTGGGGCTCTTGAACGAGCGGGGGCTCGCCCTGGAGGCCACCCGCCTCACCCCCCTGGCCTTCGCCCGCCTGGTGGCCCTTTTTGAGCGGGGGGAGATCACGAGCCGGGTAGCCAAGGGGCTTTTGCCCGAGCTCCTGGAGGGCCAGGACCCCGAGGCCCTGGTGCGGGCGCGGGGGCTTGGGGTGGTGGCCGACGAGGAGGCCCTGAGGAGGCTGGTGGAGGAGGTTATCGCCGCCATGCCCGAGGCCGCAGAAAGCGTGCGCCAGGGAAAGATCAAGGCCCTGGACGCCCTTTTGGGCCAGGTGATGCGCAAGACCCAAGGCCAGGCCCGGCCCGACCTGGTGCGCCGCCTTCTGCGGGAAGCCCTTGGGGTAGGATAGGGCGGATGCGCTACGAGGAGGCAGGGGTCAACCCGGAGGCCAAGGCCCTGGCCCTCAAGCGGGCCCGGGCCCAGGTGGAGGCCACCTACACCCCGGAGGTGCTGAGGGGTCTGGGCGCCTTCGGCGGGCTCTTTGATGCCGGGGCCCTCAAGGGGATGCGCCACCCCGTCCTGGTGGCCACCACCGATGGGGTGGGCACCAAGGTCCTCCTCGCCCTCGAGGCGGGGGACGTTTCGGGCCTGGGCTTTGACCTGGTGAACCATTCGGTGAACGACCTCCTTTGCCAGGGAGCGAGGCCCCTTTTCTTCCTGGACTACCTGGCGGCAAGCCGCCTGAAGGAGGAGGTCCTCTTCCCCCTCCTCACTTCCCTGGCCGAGGCCTGCCGGGCCCTCGGGATCCCCCTTCTGGGGGGAGAGACCGCAGAGATGCCCGGGGTCTACCTCGAGGGGGCCTGGGACCTGGCCGGGACCATGGTGGGGGTGGTGGAGCGGGAGGAGATCCTGGGCCCAGAGAGGGTGCAGGAGTGCGACCTCCTCCTCGCCCTCCCCGCCTCCGGGCCCCACACCAACGGCTACTCCCTGATCCGAAAGGTGGTGGCGGGAATGGACCTTTCCGCCTTCGTCCCTGAGCTGGGGACCACCCTTAAAGAGGCCCTGCTCCGCCCCCACCAGGGCTACCTGGCGGAGTTTCTCCGCCTCAAGGAGGCAGGGGTGGAGGTCCACGCCATCGCCCACATCACCGGGGGGGGCCTGCCCGAGAACCTCCCTCGAGCCCTCCCTCAGGGCCTCGGAGCGGAGGTGCAAAGGGGCACCTGGCCCGTGCCCCCTGTCTTCCCCTACCTACAGCGCCTGGGGGGGATCCCGGAAGCGGAGATGTTCCGTGTCTTCAACATGGGCCTAGGGCTCCTCCTGATCCTCCCAGAAGAGGAGGCCCGAAGGGCGCAAGGCCTGGTGGGGGGCTTCCTCGTGGGCCGGGTGGTCCGCGGGTCCGGCGTCTACCTCCTATGAAGGAACTCTGGCTGGTCCGCCACGGAGAGACGGAATGGAACGCCCAGAGGCGCTACCAAGGCCATCTGGACGTTCCCCTTTCCCCGGTGGGCATCGGCCAGGCCTTCCGCCTGGCCCAGCGCCTGGCCAAAAGCCGCCTGGCCTTTGACGGACTCTACGCCTCCGACCTCCGCCGGGCACGGGAAACCGCGGAGCCCTTGGCCACCGTCCTAGGGCTACCCCTCCACACCACCCCGCTCCTCCGGGAGATTGACGTGGGGGCCTTAGCTGGGCTCAGCCGGGAGGAAGCGGAGGCCCGCTACCCCGAGTTTCTGCAAAACGCCCTAAAGGACCCCTGGAACACCCCCCGCCCTGGCGGGGAGAGCATGGCTGACCTAGCCCGACGCCTCCAGACCTTCCTGGACCGGCTGCCTACAGGCCGCCACCTCCTCGTTACCCATGGGGGGATCATCCGCGCCGCCCTCAAGCTGGCCTTGGAGCTGGAAAGGGAGGCCTGGCGGCGCTTCCACATCCCCAACACCTCCATCACCCGGATCCTCTTCCCGGAACGAGAGGTCCTGACCGTCTCCGACGTCGCCCACCTGGAAACCTGGACCGACTGGCTCTCCGACGAGAGCCTGAAATAAAAGCCTAACCCCCCTCCTGGGGAGGGGGGTTGAGTTGGAGCGGGAGACGGGACTTGAACCCGCGACCCCGACCTTGGCAAGGTCGTGCTCTACCGACTGAGCTACTCCCGCAAGGGAAAATCCCCCGCACCGACCTACTCTCCCAGGACCCTGCGGTCCCAGTACCATCGGCGCTGGCGCGTTTCACTTCCGTGTTCGGAATGGGAACGGGTGGGTCCACGCCGCTATGGGCACGGGGGATTCTTGTGTTTTGCTTTTCAAAGGTCCCGCACCGCCTCGGGGGGCGGGGGATCCTGCTGGGGTGGGGATCAGTGCGGAGAGGGTCAAGACCTCGGACGATTGGGACCGGTCGGCTCAACGCCTCGCGGCGCTTACACCCCCGGCCCATCCACCGGGTCGTCTTCCCGGGTCCTTACCGGCTTTACACCGTGGGAGGCCTCATCTTGGGGCGGGTTTCCCGCTTAGATGCTTTCAGCGGTTATCCCTTCCGCACATGGCTACCCAGCGTATGCCCCTGGAGGGACAGCTGGGAAACCAGAGGTGCGTCCCTTCCGGTCCTCTCGTACTAGGAAGAGCTCCCCTCAAGCCTCCTGCGCCCGTGGCGGATAGAGACCGAACTGTCTCACGACGTTCTGAACCCAGCTCGCGTGCCGCTTTAATGGGCGAACAGCCCAACCCTTGGGACCTTCTTCAGCCCCAGGATGCGACGAGCCGACATCGAGGTGCCAAACCTCCCCGCCGCTGTGGACGCTCGGGGGAGATCAGCCTGTTATCCCCGGGGTAACTTTTATCCGTTGATCGATGGCCCTTCCACACGGGACCACCGGTTCACTAGGCCCGGCTTTCGCCCCTGCTCGGCTTGCAGGCCTCACAGTCAGGCCCCCTTCTACCCTTGCGCTCTCCGGCGGATTTCCGTCCCGCCTGAGGGGACCTTTGGGCGCCTCCGTTACCCTTTAGGAGGCGACCACCCCAGTCAAACTGCCCGCCAAGCGCTGTCCCCAATCCCTTGGGTTAGGCCCCCAGCCGCGCCAGGGTGGTATTTCACCGGCGCCTCCACCGCCCCCGAAAGGGCGGCTTCACAGGCTCCCACCTATCCTACGCAGGCGCGACCAAAGGCCAACACCAGGCTGCAGTAAAGCTCCACGGGGTCTTTTCGTCCTGCCACGGGTAGGCCGCATCTTCACGGCCAGTTCAATTTCACCGGGTCCCTCGCCGAGACAGCGCTCCGGTCGTTACGCTTTTCGTGCAGGTCGGAACTTACCCGACAAGGAATTTCGCTACCTTAGGACCGTTATAGTTACGGCCGCCGTTCACCGGGGCTTCGGTTCAGGGCTTGCACCCCTCCCCTTGACCTTCCGGCACCGGGCAAGCGTCGCTCCCTATACCTCCCCTTACGGGTTCGCAGAGAGCTGTGTTTTTGGTAAACAGTCGCCAGAGCCTGTTCACTGCGGCTCCCCTCGCGGGGAGCACCCCTTCTCCCGAAGTTACGGGGCCAACTTGCAGAGTTCCTTGGCGAGGGTTCTCCCGCGCGCCTTGGTGCACTTGCACCCGCCCACCTGTGTCGGTTTGCGGTACGGGTTCCCGCAGGTTGTGCTTAGAGGCTTTTCTCGGCTCCCTGGCTTCGGGGGGTTGTCACCCTCACGGGCTTCCCCACCACGCAGAGCTTTTGGGGGGCGGATTTGCCTACCCCCCACCCTGCGCTTCTGGCCGGGCACGTCCATGGCTCCGGTCCCCCTAGCCTAGAGCGTCCCCCCATCGCACCTGCGGGAAGGGCCGGAATATTAACCGGCTGTCCTTCGGCTACGCCTTTCGGCCTCACCTTAGGTCCCGCCTAACCCTACGCTGACGACCATGGCGTAGGAACCCTTGGGCTTACGGCGACAGGGATTCTCACCCTGTTTATCGTTACTCATGCCGGCATTCGCACTTCCCTTGCCTCCAGCCGCCCTCGCGGACGACCTTCGTCGGCATGGGGAACGCTCCCCTACCGCCTGGGGGTTGCCCCCCAGACCCGCAGCTTCGGCGCTGGGCTTGAGCCCCGATCATTTTCGGCGCAGCGCCACTCGACCAGTGAGCTATTACGCACTCTTTAAAGGATGGCTGCTTCTAAGCCAACCTCCTGGCTGTCTTCGCGGCACCACATCCTTTCCCACTTAGCCCAGACTTGGGGGCCTTAGCTGGCGGTCTCGGTTGTTCCCGCGCTCGGACGCGGACGTTATCGCTCGCGCCCTCACTCCCAGGCTCCACCTGGGGCCCTTCGGAGTTTGACAGGGTTTGGTAGGCTGGTGGGCCCCCTAGCCCTATCAGTGCTCTACAGGCCCCAGTCAGCACCTGAGGCTGACCCTAAAGTCATTTCGGGGAGAACCAGCTATCTCCGGGCTCGGTTAGCTTTTCACTCCTAACCCCAGCTCATCCGAGGGGTTTGCATTCCCCACCGGTTCGGGCCTCCACTGGGTTTCACCCCAGCTTCACCCTGGCCAGGGCTAGCTCGCCCGGTTTCGGGTCCACGGCCGCGGACTAGACGCCCTGTTCGGACTTGGTTTCCCTACGCCTCCGCCTAAACGGCTTAAGCTCGCCCACGACCGTGAGTCGCCGGCTCATGCTTCAATAGGCACGCCGCAACCCCACAAAGGGGCCGCGACTGCTTGTAAGCCCACGGTTTCAGGCTCTGTTTCACTCCCCTCCCGGGGTTCTTTTCACCTTTCCCTCACGGTACTGGTGCACTATCGGTCACCCGGAGTACTTAGCCTTGGGCGGTGGTCCGCCCAGATTCCCCCAGGGCTCCACGAACCCCAGGGTACTCGGGTACCCTCGCCTATCCCTCCACCTTTCGCCTACGGGGCTTTCACCCTCTCTGGCGCTGCTTCCCAACAGCTTCGGCTAGGCTTGGGATTCGGCATTTGAGGGCCCCACAACCCCGCCCGGACAAGCCAGGCGGTTTGGGCTCGTCCCCTTTCGCTCGCCGCTACTCAGGGAGTCGATGTCTCTTTCCTCTCCTCTGGGTACTGAGATGTTTCAGTTCCCCAGGTTCCCCCCGCCCCAAAGGGCGGTGACCCGTGTTCCCACGGGCCGGGTTCCCCCATTCGGACATCCAGGGATCCACGCCCGCTACCGGCTCCCCCTGGCTTATCGCAGGTAGCCACGTCCTTCCTCGGCTCGGGGGCCTAGGCATCCACCGTGGGCCCTTAGCATCTTGACCCTCAAAAGACCACGTCCCACGTGGCCTTCCATCTCCACCCCAGCTTTCAAGATCCCCCGCCGCCCACCAGGCAGCGCAAAGAAAAATCTACCAGACCCACACAAACGTGTCAAG
>NZ_ATXJ01000019.1 GCF_000421625.1 Thermus islandicus DSM 21543
GATTTTCCGGGGGCTTCAGCAGGAACTGGGGTGGACGGGGCATCGGCACTGGCGTAGGGCCAGGTTGCTGGCCCATCTGGCCTTGGGGTTGGTGGCCTATGGGCTCATTGAGTGTCAGCGAGAGCGGCTGCAGTTGAGTTTCTACCCATGCCGAAGGAGACTTATCGCCGGTAAGCTGAGCCTGGATTTGAGCCCTCTGTTACCGGTGCAGGTGGAGGCCGCGTAAGTCCAGAGCGAAGAAGACTCCTGGAGGTAGACCCCCTGGAGGTTTTGACGTGTACTTAGGGCCTACCCATAAACGCAACCCTAAGAGCGCCCGCCCCGGCTTGGCTCCAACTTCGCACTCCGGACTTACATTCCCTTCCCTAATGGACAAGCAAGGCTCCGGTCGGCGGGAAGCGAGCCGTAAGGAGTCCTTAAGCTTTGTCCCGACCTAGCCAAAAGCAACAAGGCAGTCTTCAGCTCCTGGTGCTGCGCCCAGGCCCTCTACCTGGGCCTTTCCAAGGGCCCCCTTTGCAGGAAGACAATCCCTTCCCCGCCCTTTCTCCTTGCCGTCTGCCCCCTTCCTATTCTGGTTGTTCAGCCGTACCCTCTTGCGCTGGCCATTAAATCGGCTTTTGCTGTAAATCCTAACTAAGGTCGCCAAGCGCCCCGTTGCACGGCGGGAACAAAATCCGCCAGATTGGCTTCGGGCAAGGGAACCAGCGCCCCAGTTTCCGCAGAAAGATACGCCGCCATCAGGAGTTCCGTCACGCGAAGACCCTCCTCCAGCGTGGTGTAGGGCCGCCTCCCCTCTAGGAAGCTCTGCACCATGTGTTGGTTCTCGGCCACGTATCCGTAGGTAAAGGCCTCCTCCGCCAAGAAAGGCATCAGGCCTTGTTCGGCGTTCTGTTTCTCCACCAGATCTTCACCCGTTTCGCCCTGTACCCGGCGGCTAAAGAAGACCTTCGCCTCCCCCTCGAGGGTGTTCACAAAGAGGCTGTACTCTGGGCCGAGGAGCTCGAACGTCAGCCTAAGGCCCGGCCCGACAAAGCTCCAGGAGGTGCTGGCTTCCACCAGCACCTTCTTCCCTTCCGGGGTCCGGAGGACGACCCGGGCCGCAGCATAGTCCTCGGCCGGAGCAGAGCGGTAATCCACCTCACCCCCTGTTTCCTGAAAGAGGGCCTCGGCGTAAGGGGAGTGCGTCCACTTGAGCCCGGCCACTTGGGCCGTAACCGCTTCGGGCAATAGCTGGGCCATCGGTGTCCCGGGCGGGGTAAGGAGGAACCAGCCCGCCGCCACGCTGTGACACATCATGTCCGAAAGGACGCCGCCCCCTTGGAGGTCACCCCGCCAAAACCAGGGCCGGTGAGGACCACTGTGTTCCTCGGCGGCCCGAGCCAGATACGGCCGCCCGGCCAGCGGTGCACCTCGCCGCCAGACCAGCTCCTTTCCCCGGGTGAGGGAGGGAGCGTAGATCTGGTTTTCCAAGTAGCCGTGGAGGATTCCGGCGTCCTCGAGGGCCTGAAGGATGGCGTGAGCCTCCTTCAGGGTACGGGCCATGGGTTTTTCCCAGGCCAGACCCCGGAGGGCGGAGCGCCCCGAGCGTACCTCGTCGGCAATGGTTTCCGCCACCTCCAGGCGCACGTGGTTCGGCACCCCTACCCAGACCGCCTCCACCTCCGGGTCCTGGAGGAACGCCCTCAGGTCGGTGTATACCCGGGGGCGGCCGACCCCAAGATCCCGCGCGAGCTCCGCCAAGCGCTCCGCAGAGCCATGCCTCCGGCTGCAGATGGCTGTGATCTCCGCTCCACGCACGTAGCGGAAGGCCTTGAGGTGGAACTCGTTGATGAAGCCCGCCCCCAACAGCCCTATCCCCAGCACCTCCATCTCCCTACGCATGTAGCCACCTCCTCACTGCCTCAAAGGCCGGCCTCGCCCATAGAAGGCAAGAAGGGCCAAGAGGATGAGCCCAAAGGCAACCTGTCGTCCGAATTCCTCTACCCTCAGGGTGAGAAGGACGCTTTGGAGGAGCGTGATGAGCAGCGCCCCCGCCACCGTCCCACCGTACCCTCCCACTCCCCCCGAAAGGGACGTCCCTCCCGCCACCACGGCGATGACGGAGGGTAAGGTGTAGGCCTCGCCCAGGGTGAGATGGATGAGCTGGACGTGGCCTAGCAGAATCACCCCACCCAGGGCGTTGAACATGCCCGCCAGCGCGTAGGTCAAGACCACGTAGCCTTCAACCGGGATTCCCGAAAGTCTAGCTGCGGCTCGATTGGCACCCAACGCGTAGAGGGCCTTGCCATAGGGGGTGCGGCTCAGGAGGAAAGAGACGACGAAGCCTAGGAAGGCCCAGAGAAAGATCACCCCAGGGATCCCCAAGACCCAAGGCTCGGAAACGAGGCGCACCAGGAGGGGAGGCACGTCCCCCCGCTCCCGGCCCCCGACCCAAAGGATGAGGCCTAGGACCACGCTGGAAAGGCCTAGGGTGGCCACCAGAGGGGGTAGGCGCACGTGGACAATCAGGACGCCGTTGAGGGCCCCCAGCCCTAGGCCCACCAGGAGAGCCAGGGCAACAGCGGGCCCGAAAAGGGCATCCTGGCCGCGGGTGAAGTTGTAGACCACAATAGCCCCCAGCGTAGCCACGGCTCCTACCGAAAGGTCCACCCCCTCGCCCCCGGAGAGGACGACCAGCGTTTGCCCTACCGAAAGGAGGCCGAGCACCGCAGCGATCTTCAGGAGGTTCAAGGTCTGGCTCCAGGTGAGGGGCGTAGGCTGGACTAAGGCCTGAAGCATAAGGAGGAAAAGGGCCAGGAGAAAAGCCAGGCCCACGGGGCCAAACCTCGCGGCAGGGCTCCTCAGCCGCTCCACAGCCGCCTCCCAAGAAGCGCATTGGAAGCCGCCAGGGCCAGAAGGACCACTACCCCCTCGGCAAGGAGCTGGAGATTGGAGGGAACCCCCAGGAAAAAGACCAGGTTGCGGAAGAGGGCGAGGAGGAGGGCCCCGAGAAGCGAACCCTCCACGCTCCCTGCCCCTCCGGAAAGCCGGGTGCCCCCTAAGGCCACGGCAGCGATGGCGGGGAGCGTGAGGGGCTGACCTACCAGGGGGTCCCCCGTTCCCGTTTCGGCCAAGAGGAGAAGCCCGCCCGCGCCGGAGAGTAGACCGCCGATCAGGTAGGCCTGGAGGAGGACTTGGGGCACCGGGACCCCGTTGGCGTAGGCGGCCAGGGGATTGCCTCCGACGGCATAGAGGCAGCGCCCGAAGGGACTTCTCGCCAGGAGGCGGCCCAGGAAACCGAGAAGGAGGAAACAGGTCGGCGGGACCCAGGTGAGGGCAAAGAGGTCCTGGAACCCCGGGGGCACTGAGCCGCCGGGTTGAGGCAGGACCCAAAGGGCCAAGCCACCGAAGAGGAATCCCGTGGCGAAGGTGGCCACCAAGGGCTGCAGCCTAAGGTAGGCCACGACAAGGCCGTTGACGAGACCTCCTGCACCCGCAACGAGAAGGGCGACGAGGGGAGCGAGGAGGGGGCGCTCCCCAAAAAGAGCGGCCGCGACCACCAAGCTTAGGGTGAGGAGAGCCCCGGAGGAAAGGTCGATTCCCCCGCCTAAGATCACCAGGGTCTGACCCGCAGCGAGGAGGGCCAGGGGTAGGGCGCTGAAGAGAAAGCGGGCCAGATTGGTTGAGTCTAGGAGGGCCGGCGCCAGAATGACGTTGCCCAAAAAGAGCAATAGGGCGAGAAGAAGGGCAGGGAGGTAGGGCACTCTAGCCATGACCCCCTCCTGCCCCCAAACCGGCGGCGATAAGGCCCTCCCGGGTGAGCTCGGGCCCTCGGAGCTCCGCTACCAGCCGACCCCCCGCCAGGACCAAAACGCGATGGGCATTTTGGAGAAGCTCCTCCTCATCGCTGGCATAGAGCAGGACCCCCAACCCCTCCCGTGCCAAGGCCCGCACCCGGCGGTAGAAGGCAGCCCGGGTCGGCGGGTCTACGCCCACCGCAGGATCATCCAGGAGGAGGAGGCGCGGGCCAGCAAGGAGTGCCCGGCCCAAGAGCACTTTCTGCTGGTTACCGCCGGAGAGGCTCGCCATGGGCGCTTCCAAACCGGCGTAGACCAGGTCCAGGCTCTTGGCCACCTCAGAAGCTGACGCATAAGCTCGCGCCAGATCCAGTAAGGGTCCCCAGCGAAACCGCCCCCAGCTTGCTGCAAGAAGGTTTTCTCCCACGGAGCGCGTGAGGAAGGCCAGGGCGGCGCGGTCTCCCCCAACGTAGGCCATCCCCAGGCGAAGAGCCTCCCCGGGATGGGTGGGGTGAACGGACCGGCCCGCGAGCCAGACCTCTCCCTGCCAGGGCAGGGCCCCGTAGAGCGCGAGGAGCAATTCCCGTTGCCCCTGGCCCTGGAGGCCCCCTAGGCCGACCACCTCCCCCGGCCCCACCTGAAGGTCCACGCCCCTAAGCCCTGGAGCCACAAGCCCCCGCACCTGGAGGAGGGGCTGGCCCTGAAGGATGGCCCCCTCGGGCGCGGCTTGCCCCTCCTCCTTTTCCTCCGCTCCCGCCATGAGCCGGACCAGCTCCTCCGGGCGAAGGCCCCGGGT
Source organism: Thermus islandicus DSM 21543 (assembly GCF_000421625.1). Classification (NCBI taxonomy): domain Bacteria; kingdom Thermotogati; phylum Deinococcota; class Deinococci; order Thermales; family Thermaceae; genus Thermus; species Thermus islandicus. The sequence goes on from NZ_ATXJ01000019.1 coordinate 4,573, forward strand.
AGAAAGGGTGCCCACCACCTCGCCTGCCCTGAGCACCGCCACCCGGTGGGCCAGTTCCAAAACTTCCCCCAGGCGGTGGGTCACGAAGAGGACCGTCCCTCCTGCGGCGACAAAGCGCCTGAGGAGGGCAAAGAGGCGTCCCACACTTTCCCGGTCCAGGGCCGCGGTAGGCTCGTCCAGAATGAGGAGTCTCGGTCCAAGCAACATCGCTTTGGCCACTTCCAGAAGCTGGCGCTGCCCTTGGGAAAGGCTGCCTGCCCGGGCTTCTAGGGGCCACTCCCCAAGGCTAGCCAGAAAGGACTGGAGCTCGGAGCGGGCAGGCAGAGGCCGACCGAGGGCCAGGAAAGGAAGACAAAGGTTGTCCACCACGGAAAGGAGGGGGAGGAGGCTCCCCTCCTGGTAGGCGACGGCGATTCCCTGGGCTAGGGCCCCACGAGGATCCCTGGGCCGGAATGGGCGCCCCTCCCACAGCACCTGGCCGGCATCGGGGGCCACCAGGCCGGCGACGATGCGGATCAGGGTGCTCTTTCCGCTACCGTTGGCCCCTACAAGCCCGAGGATCTCTCCCCTCTCCACCTGGAGTTCCACCCCACGGAGGGCCTGGGTGGGACCGAAACGCTTCCTGAGGCCGCGAACTTCCAAGAGGGCCATCACTGGAAGTAGCTATCCGCCTGTTGATCAGAGATGATTCCATCGAGCACGTAGGTGTCCGGCTTGCCCTGAATCTGCCGCAAGGCCTCCTCTAGGGTCGCGTCCGTCACCTGGCCGGGAATGGGTACGTAAATGGTGTTGCGGAAGGGGCCCGCGAGGATACCGGGCTTGAGCTTCCTGCCCTGAAGGAGACGGATCATAACCTTGAGGCCGCTCGCCCCGACCCCGGGAGGGTTGTACACCCCGAAGGACCTGAAGTCAGGGTACTTCTTTTTTGCGTCGGCCCAAAGCCTCAGGTATCCTGCCCTGGCCTCCCCGGCCATGACCGGAAGCCTGGGCAGGTTGGCGGCGAGGAGGGCCCTGAGCGCCCCTTCCGCCATCCCATCCTGGGACCAGACCCCATCGATCTGGGGATAGGAGGCAAGGAGGCGGGACATCACCTCCTGACCCTTAGCCTGATCCCAATCCGCGTTGGCCACGTTGAGCACTTTGATGTTGGGGTACTGGGCCAACACCTCCTTCACCCCTTGGTAACGGGCCTCATTGGCCGGATGCCCAGCAATGCCGTTGATGATAACGATGTTGCCCTTGCCTCCCAGGGCCTCTGCCAGCCAGCGCATGCTGATCTTCGCCCACTCCTTTTGGTCTATGGTCACGTTCAGAGCCTCCGGGGCCGAGACCTCCTGGTCCACGGCGATGACCCGCACCCCCGAGCGCACGGCATCGCGGATGGCCCCGTTGAGGCCGGACTGGGAGTTCGGATTAATGAGGATCCCGTTCACCCGCCGGAGAACCAGGTTGCGGATTTGGTTGATCTGGCCCGCCACGTCCACGTTAGCGCTCTGAATGACAAGATCGCGGGTCAGGCCCTGGCGCTTATACACCTCGTTTAGGGAGCGCATGTTGTCCAGCATCTGAACCCGCCATTCGCTGCCCACAAAGCCATTCGATACCCCTATGGTGAACGGGGCACGGGCCCTCTGGGCGAAGACCACGGCGAGAACGGCCAGTGCCGCAACGACTGCGGTCAAACCAAGGAGCTTCCTAAGCATTCCGCCACCTCCTTTGAGGTTTGAACCTCAGTGTCAAGGCTAAGCAAACAAAGTCGTTCAGTCAAGGTCAAACTTTGTTCATTTTAGGAAGAAGTTACGCCGTGTACAGGCAGGCTTTAGGTATAAACTTAGAGGGTGGGTAAGCCCTCTCCCCTGCTCGCCCTCGGAGACCTCACCCCTGCGGAAGCGCAGATCCTGAATCTCCTCCTTTGGCATCGGACCCTCACGCGCGGGGAATTGTCCCGAGAAATGAACTTTTCCCGCAGCAAGGTCCACGAGCTGGTGGCCGGGCTCCTCGACCGCGGTCTGTTGCAGGAGGTGGGGCTTTCCCCGTCCACCGGGGGGAGGCCCCCTGTGACCCTCGCCTTTCGCGAGGACCTCGGGGTTTTGGGAGCAGTGGACTTGGGGGCCACCAGCCTAGACGTGGCCCTCCTCTCCCCCAGCCTGCGGCTCCTAGCCCATCATGCGGAGGACTTGGATGTCCGGCTGGGCCCTGGGCCCGTCATGGCCCGGGTACGGGGTCTGTTGACCCGGCTTCTCGAAGCCCTCGGCCTCGGCCCGGACCACCTCTTGGCCATCGGCATGGGGGTACCTGGGCCGGTAGAGTTCAAGAGTGGCCTCTTGATCAACCCCCCTATCATGCCGGGCTGGGAGGGGTTTTCCATCCGGGACTACCTACAAGAAACCTTCCCCTGTGCCGTCTTCGTGGACAACGACGTGAACGTGATGGCCTTGGGCGAGCTTTGGTGGGACCGTCGCCGCCACGAAAACTTCGTGGTCATCAAGGTGGGTACTGGGATTGGGGCCGGGATTATCTGCCGAGGGGAGATCTACCGCGGTGCCGACGGCGCAGCGGGCGACGTAGGCCACATCTGCGTGGACCCCGGGGGACCGGTGTGCCACTGCGGCAACATCGGCTGCGTGGAGGCGATGGCGGGCGGGCCTGCCATCGCCCGCATGGCCCTCGAGGCCGCGGAGCGGGGAGAAAGCCCCCTCCTTGCTCGCCTGCTCGAGGAGCGGGGCACCTTAACTCCGGTGGAGGTGGGCCAGGCAAGCCGAGAGGGGGACCCGGTGGCCAACCGGATTATCCAGCGGGCTGGGCAACTCATCGGTCAAATGCTCGCTTCCTTGGTGAACTTCTTTAACCCCTCCCAGATCCTGGTGGGAGGTGGAGTCACCAGGGTGGGGCCCCTTCTCCTCGCCTCCATCCGCCAAAGCGTCTATCAGCGGTCCCTTCCCCTCTCCACCCGGCACCTCTACATCGGCTACACCCAGCTCGGGGAGCGCTCTGGCGTCGTAGGAGCGGGGGTCTTGGCCCTGGGGGAGGCCATTCGGGGAAGCCGGGAGGGAACCTAGCACGGCCGCGAAACTGGCGGGCGCTTGGAAGGTCCGGCTTGGCCGCCGGTGCCCGGCGAAGCCTGGCCCAGAGGCTAAGCCCATTCCTAGGAGGAACCTGAGGGTGCGGGCCCTGGAGACGGCCCTTACCCTCTTCGGTGTGGCCTTAGCCACCGCCTCGGCCTTGGTGGTGCCCTTGGTGCTGCGCTCCCTCGAGCGGGGGGGCAAGCGGACGCCGCCCAGGTCTTTGGCCTCCTGGTGGCCCTCCTGTTGCCTCTAGGGCTCTTAGCCGCCCTATCACCTGCCTTAGAAGCCTTCCGACAAATCCCCCTGGAGTTTTTCTGACCAGGGGCTGACACTCCCCAGGCATGCTGAGGCCGTGGAAATGGACGTACGGCTTGCCGTACCCCTGTCGCAGGCGGAGGGGATCCTCCCCCGTTTAGACGCCCTAGGTCTCGGGGCTGAGGTCTACCTGGAGCCCGCTCTCCTGGAGGAGGATGCCCTCTTCCCGGACCTGGCGGGGCGCCTTTCCTTCCCCCTCTCGGCCCACCTTCCCTTCTGGAACCTGGACCTTCTCTCCCCCGACCCCGAGGTCCGGGGCCTCACCCGGAGGCGCCTCCTCATCGGGCTGGACCGGGCGGCGGAGCTTGGGGCGGACCGGGCCGTCCTCCACTCGGGCATCCCCCACGGGCGCACCCCGGAGGAGGCCCTGGAGCGCGCTGAGCCCTTGGCCGAGGCCCTGGGTCCCGTGGTGCGCCGGGCCCGCACTTTGGGGGTGCGCCTCCTGCTGGAGAACACCCACGAGCCCAATCCCGAGGCCCTGAAACCCGTCTTAGAAGCCTATTCCGGGGGGTTGGGCTTCTGCTTTGACGCCGCCCACGCCCGGGTCTTCAGCCGCACCCCGGACCCCGCCCCTTGGCTCGCCTTGCTCCCTGAACACCTGCACCTCAACGACACCGACGGGATCTATGACCGCCACTGGGGCTTGGGCCGGGGGGTGCTGGACCACGGGGCCTGGCTCGGCCCCTTCCTGGACCGGCCCCTGGTGCTGGAGGTGCGGGAGGACCTCGAGCCCTCTCTCGCCTTCCTTACGCGTGTCCAACAGAGCTGGGAAGGCCACGGTTCCCAAATCCTTGGCCGAGAGGAGAGCGAAAAGCCCCCGCGGCCCCACACCCAGGGCCTCACAGAGGCCTAGGGGGCATGATATTCCCTTGACCGTGCCCCCTTAAGGTATAGGCCGTATGCGTAGGGCCCTGTGGCGGAAACAGACCTCGCCCTGGAAAGCGCGGCTTCCCTTGGAAACCATTCCCTTCCTCTTGCCCGCCTACGGGCTCTTTCTCCTCTTCATGATCCTGCCCGTTCTCCAGGCCATCTGGCTTTCCCTCCACCGGGAAAACCTCTTCGGCCAGGGACGGGCCTGGGCGGGCCTGGCCAACTACCAGGAGGCCCTCTCCCGGCCGGAGTTCTGGAAGAGCGCCCTCCTCACCCTGAAGTTCGCCCTCATGGTGGCCCCCTTGGAGCTCCTCCTGGGCCTGCTGGCCGCCCTTTTGGTCTGGCGCCCCTACCCCGGGGTAGCCCTCTTCCGCACCCTCTTCTTCCTGACCACCGCCGTACCCAGCGCCGTGGCCGCCGTGGTCTGGGGGTGGTTCCTGCACCCCGTGGGCGGATGGGCCAACCGTGCCCTGGCCTCCCTCGGCCTACCCCCCCAACCCTGGCTCACCTCCCCCGAGCTCGCCCTCCCCACCCTGGCGGTGGTCACGGCCTGGGCGGGGGTGGGCTTCACCGCCATCCTCCTCACCGCGGGGCTCCAGAGCATCCCGGAGGAGGTGTTGGAGGCCGCCACCGTAGACGGGGCCGGGCCCTTGACCCGCTTCTTCCGCATCACCCTGCCCCTCCTCTCCCCCACCCTCTTCCTGGTAGGTCTCCTGGTGGTGCTTAGGAGCCTCACGGCCTTCGGCCAAATCCACCTCCTCACCCGGGGCGGCCCGGCGGAGGGCTCCATGGTCCTCATCTACCGGGTGTACCAGGACGCCTTCTTCAACTTCCAGGTGCCCCTGGCAGCCGCCGAGGCCCTCCTCCTCTTCCTGGTCCTCCTCCTCCTGGCCACCCTGCAGTTCTCGCTCCTGGGCCGGAAGGTCCACTATGCGTAGCCTCAGGAAGCTCCTTCCCACCTACCTACTGGCTAGCCTCTACGCCTTACTCCTGGTTCTTCCCCTCCTCACCCTCCTCTCCGCCAGCCTGCGGAGCGAGGCCGACCTCTACGCCCCAAGCCTCCTTCCTCCCCATCCCACCGTCGAGGCCTACCGGGAAGCCCTGGTCCGCTACCCCCTCCTCCGCTTCCTCCTCAATAGCTTCCTCGTCTCCACCGCCGTCACCCTGGGGGTACTGGCCACAAGCCTCCTCGCCGCCTACGCCCTCGCCCGGATGCGCTTCCCGGGCCGGGAGGCCCTCTTCGGCCTCGCCGTGGCCCTCCTCCTGGTGCCGGGGGAGGCCACCTTCCTCCCCCTTTACCTCCTGGTGGACCGCCTGGGGTGGCTAGACACCTACCTCGCCCTCACCGTGCCCTTCCTGGCAAGCCCCCTCGGGGTCTTCCTCCTGCGCCAGTTCCTCAGGACCATCCCCGAGGATTATTTCGATGCCGCCCGCATAGACGGGGCGGGTCACTTCCAGATGCTCTACCACGTGGCCCTGCCCCTCAGCGCCCCGGCCCTGGGGGCCCTGGCGGCCGTCACCTTCATCGGCACTTGGAACATGTACCTCTGGCCCCTTGTGGTCACCAAAAGCCGGGAGATGCAGACAGCCCAGATCGCGGTGAGCTTCATCCTCAACGAGGAGGTGGCCCGGTGGAACGTGGTGGCTGCTGGGGCGATCCTGGTCCTTCTCCCCACCCTTGTGGCCTTCCTGCTCGCTCAGAGGGCCTTCGTGCGAGGCATCGCCCTGGGCGGGCTGAAGGGATAGGAGGTGGTTGAGGTATGTGGAAGAGCATCGCTAAGGCTCTACTTCTCGCCCTCACCTTGGGAGGTGCCCAGGCCCAGCGCGTCACCGTGGAGTTCTGGCACTCCATGGGCGGGGTCCTGGGGGAGGCCACCGAGGCCCTGGTGAAAGACTTCAACGCCAGCCAGGGCAGGGTGCAGGTCAAGGCCCAGTATGTGGGAAGCTACGACGACGGGATCAACAAGCTCCTCGCGGCCCTGAGGGCGGGTCGCGGCTACCCCCACGTAATCCAGGTCTACGACATCGGGGCCCGCATCATGGCCGACTCGGAAGCAGTGGTGCCCCTGGAGGACCTGGCCCGCAAGGAGGGGTTTGACCTGGGACGCTTCCTGCCCCAACCCCGCAACTACTACACGGTGGAGGGCAAGCTCTTCGGCCTCCCCTTCAACTCCTCCAACCCCATCCTCTACTTCAACATGGCTGCCTTCCAGGAGGCAGGGATCCCCTTCCAACCCACCTGGACCCTCAAGGACCTAGAGGAAGCGGCCCGCAAGCTCACCAAGAAGGACGCCCAAGGGCGCACAGTGCGCTATGGGCTCTCCATTCCCATTGACTCCTGGTTCGTGGAGCAGATCTCGTACAACTCGGGCTACACCTTCTGCAACAACGAGAACGGCCGAAAGGCCCGGGCCACGGCGGTGACCTTTGACAACCCGGCCGCCGCGGCCTTCCTGGACATGTACGCCCGGCTGGTGCGGGAGGGCGTGGCGGCCAACACGGGGCGCAACTGGGCAGACTCCCAGAGCCTCTTCGCCCAGGGGCAGGCGGCCATCGCCGCCTACTCCACCGCGAGCCTCACCGGGGTCCTGCGCCAGATCGGGGGGCGCTTCCCCTTGCGCACGGCCTACTACCCCTTCCTCAAGGAGCGGAACGGCGTGGCCATCGGCGGGGCGGCTCTCTACGTCCTAAAGGGCTTCCCTGAGGCGGAAACCCAGGGGGCCTGGGCCTTCGTCCGCTTCCTCCTGGAGCCCAAGACCCAGGCCAAGTGGCACCTGGCCACCGGGTACTTCCCCGTGGTGAAGGGGGTCACCGAACTCCCAGAGGTGCGCCAGGCCCACGTGCGCCAGCCCAACTACACCACCGCCATCCAGCAGCTCCTCACCAGCAAGGTGAACCCCGAAAGCGCGGGCTGCCTCATGGGCGCCTTCCCCGAGATCCGCCAGTACGTCCAGGCGGCCTGGGAGGAGATTCTGAAGGGCAAGTCCGCCCAGGAGGCCCTCAAGGACGCCAAGGCCAAGGCGGACGCCGCCCTGGAGCGCTACAACCGAAGCGTGGCGGCCCGCTAGGGCCATGGGGTGGGGCCGGGGCCCCTGGCCTCGGCCCTGATCCCTTTCTGACAGGGGAGGGTTACGGTGAGGCCATGCGGATCCTGGTGACCAACGACGACGGCATCTATAGCCCCGGCCTCTGGGCCCTGGCGGAGGCGGCAAGCCACTTCGGGGAGGTCTTCGTGGCCGCTCCGGACACGGAGCAAAGCGCCAGCGGCCACGCCATCACCATCGCCCATCCCGTTCGGGCTTACCCGCATCCCGCGCCCCTTTCCACCCCCCAGTTCCCCGCCTACCGGGTCCGGGGCACCCCCGCCGACTGCGTGGCCCTGGGCCTCCACCTGTTTGGCGGCGCGGACCTGGTCCTCTCGGGGGTCAACCTGGGGAGCAACCTGGGCCACGAGATCTGGCACTCGGGCACCGTAGCGGCGGCCAAGCAAGGGCGGCTTTTTGGGCTTTCGGCCGCTGCCTTCAGCGTAGAGCTCAACGGGGAAACCCCGGACTTCCAAGCCCTCCGCCCCTGGCTTCTCCGCAGCCTGGAGACCCTGCTCCGGCTGGAGCGGCCTTTCCTGGTGAACGTGAACCTACCCCAACGGCCCAAGGGGTTCCTCTGGACCCGCCAGTCGGTGCGGGCCTACGAGGGGGTGGTGGTCCCGGGGCAAGATCCCATGGGCCGCCCCTTTTACTGGTTCGCCGCCAGGCCGGTAAAGGAGGCGGAGGAGGGCACGGACCGCTGGGCGGTGGCGCAGGGGTTTGTTGCCGCCACGCCCCTCCGCCTGGACCTCACCGAGGAGGCCCGCCTCCAGCCCGTTTTGGCCGATGATTAGCGTCCTCATCCCCACCAAGGGGAGGCCCCACCTCCTCCGCGAGGCCCTGGCCTCCCTCCTCCAGCAGACCTTCCCTCACTTTGAGGCCCTCGTGGTGGACGACGGGGAGGGGGAGGGCCTCGAGGCGGTCCAGGCCTTGGGCGAGCCCAGGATCCTCGGGTTCAGGAACGAGGGAAAGGGGCAGGTGGAGGCGAGACTGCTGGCCCTCAGGCGGGCGCGGGGGGAGGTGATCCTCTTTTTGGACGACGACGACCTCCTCCTGGACCCCACCTACCTCTACCGGGTTCACCGGGCCCTGGACCGCAGGGAGGCCGTGGTTTACGGGGAGGGGGTGCTCCTCCTCCCCGCTGAAGAGGTGCCCTTCCGCCCCGGGGAGGTGGGGGAAGGGCTCCTGCAGGACAACCTCCTCCTCGCCTCGGGGACGGCCCTTAAGAAGAGCAGCCTCCTGGACCTCGGGGGCCTGGACCCGGAGATGGGGGACTACTGGGACTGGGACCTCTGGCTTCGGGCCTACCGGGCAGGGCTTCCCTTCCACTACCTCAGGGGGCGGAACCTGGGGGTGAAGGTCCACGGAGCCAACCAGAGCTACGGGGCCCGGCGGGAGGAGCGGGCTTTTTACCTAGAAAGACTGCGCGCTAAACACGGCCTCGGCCTCCTGGTCCTCAAGGACCACCTCTCCCTGGCCCTAGCGGACCTGAACGTGGCCGACAGCTGAGGAGCGGGTTCGGGTCCGCCGGGACCACCGCCAGGGGGTAAGCGTCAGGAAGGGTTCAGAGAATCATAGACAATGGCGGCAGGAGACTGTCGGCTTAAGCCAACAGTCTCTTGCCGCCGTTCTCTATGACGAGGAAGAGGAAGCCCGCTCCCACAGCGTAGAGGACCCAAGTCCCTTCCCGGGCGAGGTCCAGGAGCACCCCCCCGCCCACCATGAGCCAGAAGAGGCGGCTCCTCAAAACCTCCCAGAGGGCCTGCCTCGCCAACTGCCTGTTCTGTTCGCGCAACAAGGCTACCCCCAAAGGCTCCTGGCCTTAGCGTATCCCCTCAGACGCTTGTCCTTGGTCACCAGCACCCCCCCGAGCCTCAAGGCCGTGGCCAGGATGAACCGGTCCGCCGGGTCCGGGTGGGGCAGGTCCAGATAGGCCGCCTCCAGGGCAATGCCCGCGTCCAAGGGGACCACCCTGATCCCCCGCACCCGCAGGGCCTCCTCCAGCCAGCGCCGGGGCTCCAGGGAAAAGGCGATCCGCCCCTTCAAGGTAGCTTCGCTGACCTGGGCGAGGACCGCCACCTCCCAGGGGGTGATGGCCGAGATAAGGAGGGCCTCCCTAGCCCGGGCCTCGTCCAGGGTCCGCACCAAGCCCTTGGGAAGGAGCTCTGGGCTCGCCAGGTACCACACCCAGGCGTGGGTGTCCAGGACCAGGGGCCCCTTCACCCCAAGGCCTCCCAGGCTTCCCCGGTGGGCTCCGTGGGGTCCTCGTAGCGGAGGAGGGTGCCTAAAAGCCGCTCCCTGGGGTCCTCCTCCCGGTAAGGGCGCACCTCCAAAACAGGGCGGCCCCGGTGGGTGAGGAGGAGGGGCTCCCCGGTGGCCTCCACCTGGCGGAGGAGCTCCAGGGCGTGGGCCTTGAAGTAGGTCTTGGAGACCTTCATGATCATGATCATTGTACCTGGTCGTCAGCCACTGACGGCTAAAGCCGTCAGCTTGCCAGGAGGCGAAGATGCGTGAGGCGATTCCCCAGCATCAGGGCCAGCTGACCGTGGCCCAGGCCCTCGGAGCCTGCTCCTTGGGCCAGCGCCCTACGGGCGAGGTTTGCGCTGGCCACCCAGTCGGCCTCGGCCTGCTCGGGAGCGGGCCAGACTTGACCGCTATACTGCATAGAGCCCCAGGAAGCGCAGGGCGGAGAGGGGGCTCGAGGAGAGAAGCTCAAGGGTCGCCCTCTTCTCCCCAGCCCTCTCGGCAACTCATGGAGATCAGGAAGGCCCAGAGGCCCGCCCGCACCTACGCCCCCACCCCCGCACCTCACAGGCCTCCTCCCCGAAGCGCACTTCCCGCACCAAGGAGGACAGGGGCTCCGCCTTCCCGGAGCCCTGGGAGGCGCGGGACTTGGCTTAGCCCCCCTCGAGGCCCCTCACCTCGGCGTGGGCCCTAAGCTCCCGGAGGTTGTTCTATTGGCGCTCAGGTAGGCTTCGGCGAGGGAATCGCTATGAAGGCCACAGCTCAGTGGAGGAGTTCGCGACTACGAGCTTTCATCCTGTAAAGCTTTGCGCCCTGACTCGGAAATTTCCCAGTTGCCGAAAGGGGAATCGGCTTTCAGCAAACCTTCCCGCACCAGGCTATTGCGACACCACTGAGCAGTATTGCGCCAGCGAACGGTCTTGCTGTCCGAGGGTAGGGGCTCGAGGTCGTACTTTGTGAGCCTGCTCGCCATCTTCTTTTCAACTCGGTCAAGTATCTCGCGAACGGATGCTTTTCCCCCCAGTTCCACCAGCGCCTCCAGAATAGGACGCCGAAAGGCCTCCTCTGGAGTCCGCAACCCCCGCGGCAGGCGTTGCTTTGCCGTGCGCTTGGCGGTCTTCTTTTTTACCTGTACCTTCGTGCCCATGGCCACCCATTCTTTTTGAAGCGCCCTTACCTTTTCACGAAACTCGGCAAGACGCGCTGCTTGTTCTATGGCACGGCGCGCTGCATCATAGTCACCTCCTTTGAAGGCTGCAGCGCCATCTTCATTGAGGGCGTTCGCAACCATCTCGATCTCTTCCAGTAGAATCTCAAAGGCTGTATTAACCTCGTTTTTGTCCATACTGGCTCCTCCTTTAGTAGCGCATTTTACTAATCTGGCTCTTGGCATAATGAGCACAAGGAAACCTACGAAAAAATCCTTCGTGTGCTACCTCATAATTCCACCCCGACCATCCTCAGGAGCACCCGGCTACGGATGAGGTTGTGGACTGGGGTCAGCGGAGCTACCTTGCGGATGAGGTTCACCCGGGCCAACAAGCCCCAGTAGGACCGAGCTGATACTGTCTTGTCTGTCAAGCTACCCCCTGGGCTAACCGACAGGAGCAAGGACCGGCTTCTCCGCTTTCGTCGGGGGAAGGCGGTACGGCGGGTGCGGGGGCACGCGCGGCTTCTGGCCCTGATGCGGTGGGATAGGGGGAGGCGGCTCTTGTGGCCCTGGGGTGGGGTAGCCGGGGAGGGCTACCCCCCGGACCCCCGGCTTGGGGGGGAGGGGCTGAGGCGGTTTCCTCCTTCCCGGGGCGGCTTTTGGCGGACGCTGGGTTTGACGGGAGGGAGGTTTGGGGGGATGAAGACGCGGGTGGGTGGGGGATACCTTTGGGAGCGGAAGCCTTGGACGGCCATGGCGCGGGCGCTTTTGGAGCTCATCGCCTACGGCCTTAGGGTTCTTCTTTCCCTTCTCCCGCCCCCTCCGGGGTACAAGGCAATTTACTAGGCAAGCCCAGACTGGGGGGGACGACGTTACACTTTATGCGCTTTAATTCTTACTATAGGTTAGTTAGAGTTGATTGTCTGTCAGCCCGCCTGTACGATGCAGGTATGCGACTTGCTCTCCGAGAAAAGGATCTCTACCGGCTCGCTCTCGAGCAGGGCGGCCTCTTCACCCTCGAACAGGCCAAGCGCTTTGGTATCGGTCCCAAGGAGGCCTCCTACCGGGTTCGAACCGGCCGGTGGGAGCGCCTCGGCAGGGGGATCTACCGGCTCGCCTTCGCACCCTTTTCGCCGGACGAGGATCTGATCCGGATCGCGCTCTGGGCTGGAAACCCTAAGGGACCGGCGGCTTTCTCCCATGAAACGGCCCTTGCCATCCACGGCCTGTCCGACCTCCTTCCCGATCGCTACCACCTGACCGTTCCCAGGGGCTTCGCAAGGAGCGCCCCGCGGGGAGTCGTCCTCCACCGGGCTGACCTCGCCCCCGCCGATACCGAGGCCCGGCCCGGCCTCAACGTCACCACGCCGTTCCGCACACTGCTGGACGTGGCGCGGACCAGCAGGGTCCCCCAGGAGCAGCTCGAGCTCGCGGTCCGGCAGGCCCTCGAGCGGGGCCTGGTGCGACGCCGTCGCCTCGATGAAGCCCTCCCGGGGCTTTCCGTCCGTGCCCGGCGGCGGCTTGCACGGGCGCTAGGCACGACCGATTGGGGGCCGATCCCGGCGTGAAGTACGCCAGCCCAGAAGACTTGAACCGGGCCCTCAAGGACCGGCTCCGCAGGGAGTCGCTGGAAACGGGATTGCCGCTGAGTTACCTCCGCAAGCGCGTTGCGATTGAGCGCTTTCTTGCCCGCCTCAGCACCGGCGCCAGTCGGGGGCTGGTCGTGACCGGGGCCTTTGCCCTTTCGACGCTCGCGAACACCCGCCGCCCAACCCAGGACCTGGATCTGGAGGCCTGGGACCCGGTTCCGAACCTCCTGGATGTACTTCAAGAGATTGCTGAGCGAGAGATCGAAGATGGTTTTTCCTTCCGGGTCGAGCTGAAGCGGGCCGTCTCAGCGGGACGGGTTCAGCGCTTTACTTTGATCGCCCGGGTCGGTGGCGTCAACTTCGAGAAGGTGGTGCTCGACGTTCACCTCCTCGAGCGGGCACCGGTGGAGCCGGTCCGGGTGCGCTTGCCGGCAGCTCTGGCTTTTGCCGGGATCGATCCGCCCGAGATCCTCATGGCCCCCCTAGCGTGGCAGTACGCGAACAAGCTCCACGCGTACGCGCGCGAGCGCCAGTTCCGGAGTCGGGTGAAAGACCTCGTTGACCTCGCGGTGCTGATCCTTGAGCTTCCGGGCAGGGTCCGCCCTGCCGACCGTGTGCTGGACGGTGTTCAGCTCAGGAGGCATGGGGGGAGGCGGGGAGGCTGCGGGGCCTGGCCTTTGCCGTGGGGATGAGGGAGATCTCCCGGTTGCGGCAAGCGATTGAGGAGATTTTCCGGGGGCTTCAGCAGGAACTGGGGTGGACGGGGCATCGGCACTGGCGTAGGGCCAGGTTGCTGG
>NZ_ATXJ01000020.1 GCF_000421625.1 Thermus islandicus DSM 21543
GGGATGCTTCTGGTGACGGGGCATAACCGGAGACGGGGAAGGCCAAAGGGGAGGGGGCGGCTTTTGAACCTGCGGCGGCGGGGGAGAGGTGCGTACCGGAGGCTTTTGGGGCGGCGGTGGGAGCTGGAGACGGTTTTTGGTCTGCTGAAGGGGCCGATGGGGCTGGTGGGGGCGGTGGGGAGGGTACGGGGGCTGAAGGCGGTGGCCCTGCAAGTGGAAGCTTGGGTGATGGCCTGGAGCGTGGTGGCCCAGCTTCTTGGGCAGGCGGGTCTGCCCATCACCCGGGTGTTGCGGGCGGTGGCGTGAGGTGAGTACGCAGGTGAATATCCGAAAAGGGGGAATAAAAAACTTCCACAGGGCTTCCGGGAGCAAGCCCTAGCCCCGGAAGCTCACCCCGCATCCGGGCCCTCCTCTTCACGAGGATGGCGACCGACATCGCCCCGCCACTCCAGGGCCACCACCATCTCGGGCGCATGCCCCCCTTGAGGATCCCGACCGACGATGTGCCCAAAGCGGGCGCCGACCTCTTCCAGCACCGCGTCAAATCGCCGGTAAGCTTCCTCTTCGCCGTCCAGGTCGACCTGGGCGAGGCGGCGGAGGACGTACCGGGGAAGGCGCTTGTACCGGCGGATGTCCTTGATCAAAGCCTCGAGGAGAGCCACCTTCGCCTCGTCTCCATACCGCTTGTAGCGCACCTTGGCCGCGTTCAGGTTGCGGAGGGCCTTCTGCTCGAGGGAGTTGGAAGGAAAGGGCGCGGGCTCGGTACGGGAGAGCTCCTTCTCCAGCTCACGATAAATTTCCCAAAAGCGCGGGCTGGGCTCCAGCCGCGGCGTATCGGGCTCCGCCCTCGCCTCTCCCAGGGCTTCGGGAAAGGGCACGGGCCGGGGCCGCCCATCCCCTTCCTTCGTATAGGCGTAGAAGCCGAGGCCTTTCCGGGCCACGAGGAGCACCCGCTCCTCTCCGGGCCGCGCCGCCTTCACCCGGTTGGGCAAGCGGGCGATCCTCTCCTCTATTCCAGGCTCGAGCGCCCTCACCCGCTCCCACTCCAGGCGCACCCAGGTGTCGAAGCTCTCCTCTTCCTCGGGAAGGTGGGTGAGCTTGTGGTAGACCATAGCGGGGTTAGGCTCTTCTTCGGGGGAAAGCACCTTGGCGTCCTCCCCCAGGGCCTTGTGGATCAGGAAGAGCTTGTGAGCGGCCACCTGGCTCGGGTCCACCACGCCCTTCCCCCTCTCCGTGGGGAAGAAGTGATAGATGTAGAGATTGTCGAAAACCTTCTGCCCGATGCGGTTGATCCGCCCCACGCGCTGGATCAAGCGGGTGGGGTTCCAAGGGATGTCGTAGTTGACCACGGTCCCCGCCCGGTGGAGGTTGACGCCTTCGGAGAGCTTATCGCTGGTGACCAGCACGTCGTAGTCGTCGCGGCGGCGTTCCTCAGGGAGGGAGGCGTCGAAGTTGAGGACCACCTCCCGGATCAGGTTCGCGCTCACCTGCCTCCCCACGGCGAGGACCCTGATCCCCGAACTCCTCAAGCGTTCGGCGACGTACTCCACGGTGTCGGTGAACTCGGAGAAGACCACGACCTTGCGCTGGGGCTCCTTCCGCAGGCTCTCCCGGAGGAACCGTACGAGGGCCTCGGCCTTGGGATCCTGCTCAGGATCGGCGAGCCTAAGCTTGGCGGCTTGGGCGTAGACGCGAGTGAGCAGGACGAGGTCGTCCTCGATGTGGCGGAGGAAGAGGTCCTTTTGGGCGAACTCCTCCAGGCGGTACACCCGCTCCCGGCTCCGCTCCCCCCTGGCGATGGCCTCGGTGTCCTCCTGGAGGAGGAGCTCCAGGAACTCTTCCACCTCGATGGGCTCCTCCCCGGCCTCAAAGCGGGAGAGGAGCTTCTCCAGGCCGTCGCGCCCAAGGATGAAGTAGCCCGTTTCTTTGGCGAAACTGAGCGCCCTCTCGTGGGCCTTTACGAGCCGCTCCACCGTGCGGACGAAGGCCCCGAAGGAGCTCTCGAAGCGCCGGACCAGAAGGCGACGCATGAAGTCGGCGAGGTTCCGCTGGGACTCCACGGCGAAGATCTTCTCGGGGGACTCCTCTATCTCCTCCTCTTCCCCGAAGAACCCTTCCCGGTAGAGGGCGGGCTGGTAGATCGCCCCCTTAAAAGCCCCATCGGGACCGAACCACTCGTCCACCACCTGGTTGTAGAACTCCGACTGCTCGGGGGAAAGCTCGTAGAAGAGAGGCTTGGGGTCCTCCAGGCGGGAGAACTCCGGGAGGTGCTCCCGGTAGCGGGGATCCTTCACCAGGTCCAGCCGGTTGCGCCGCACCGTGACGGGGGCGAGGACCGAGCGGACCTCCCGGGCGACCTCCTCCAGGGCCTTTTCCACGAGCCTTGTGTCCACGGGAGGATCCCGGTCGAAGTGCGCCCGGTAGAGCCTTTTGGCCTTCTCCTGCTTCTTTCTGTCAAGAGAAGCGTGGTAGCGAAGGACGTAGCTGTAGGCCCTGAACCTTTCGGTGAGCTCGCGAAAGTACCCCTCGAGGTCAGAGGTGGGCCCCACCTTGGCGTTCCCGGGGACGGTGAAGAGCCGGAGGAGGGCGAAGACGTCCAAGGGGTAGTTGTTGTAGGGCGTGGCCGTGAGGAGGAGGACCTTTCTGCCCGCGGTGATGGCCTGGAGCAGGGCGTAGCTCTCGGTGTCGGGGTTGCGGAAGCGGTGGGCCTCGTCCACGATGACGAGCTCCACGTCCTTGCCGGGACCCTGGACGAAGGCGAGGGCCTCGTCCAGCTTGCCCGTGGAGAAGGCCCTCCAATCGTAGAGGCCGAAGTCCTCCAGGTACTTCAGCCAGCCGTACTGGCCGCTCTCCCCGATGAGGCCGGGCGGGGCGATGACGATCCCCCGCCCCCCATGCTCCCGCGCCACGAGGGCCGCCACCACGGTCTTGCCAAGCCCCACCACGTCCGCGAGGATGGCCCCGCCGTATTCCTCGAGGATCCGGAGGAGGAGCTCCACGGCGTCCAACTGGTAGCGCAAGGGGCGGTACCCGATCCTCTCCAGGTAGAGCGCGGGGGCCTGCCTTTCCGGGAGGGCCTCCACCACGTCCAGGTAGCGCCTGAGGAGAAGGGCGTAGATCTCGAAGGGAGTGGGGAGGGCGGCGAGGGAGCCACGCTCCACGACCTCCTCGAGGCGGAGGACGTCCTCGGGGCGGAGGGGAACCGCGTTTTTCCAGAGCTCGTCGAAGTAAGCCTCGGCCTCCTCGAAGCCGTAGTCCCCGATCTCCACGTTGAACTCGTGCTGGCCCCTGAGCCCCGCATGGGTGAGGTTGGAGGAGCCCGTGATGAACTTCCCTGGGCTCCCCAGGAGCCTCTGTTGCGGGGCGTCCACCTTGAAGAGGTAGAGCTTGGCGTGGTTGGGCTCGCGGGTCTTGCGGATCTCCAGTCTCTTCTCCTTGAGGAGGCCGAGGAAGAAGCGGGCCTGCTCGGGGAAGTCGGGCAGGTCCAGGCTGGGGTCGGAAAGGGCCTGGGCGAGCCCCTCCACCAGGGCCTGCGCCACCTCGCGCCCCGTCCCCTGGAACCCCTTGGCCACCTCGATAAGCTCCCCCGCGCGGCGGTCCACCCCCATGCCCACCAGGACCTTAAGCCGGAGGTCCGGGTTGTCCTGGGCCACCTTGCGGAGGGGTTCGTAGAGCTCCTGCCAGCCCGAGAAGTAGAAGAAGCCCACGAGGAACTTGAGCTCTTTGGAGAAGCTGATGAGCTCGGCGAGGCGGGCGGCGAGGTCTTTGGTGGGGTGGTTGGTGATGAAGCGGCTCATTGTTCAAGGAGGGACTTCAGTTCAACGACCAACTCATCCAGGGTAGTCACTCGACGGTTGTTTTCACAAGCAAAGGAGGCAAAATCGAAGGGAGACCTAGGATCATAAGCAAAAACGTCAACTAAGATGTTTTCGGGAGAAGGTTTCTCAGCATGGCCTCCACCAATGATTTCGTGGTGAACGGTGACGAGCTTCGCCCCCCAAGTCCGTGCGAAGTAGGCTAAGCCATCATAGGGGTCAATCGGGTAGGGAATCCACTCCCCGACTTTCTTTTTCGCTGAGCGCTTTACTTCGACTAACACGCGCGCATCGTTCTTGTCGCTTAACAAAACCAGGTCAACGTCGGTTTTCTTTATTCCGGCGAAAGCTTTCCGACTCCAAACATGAAAAAGATCCCTTACCTGTTGGAGGTCATTTGGAGGCTTCCCAGTCCCGCCAGGATGGTAGGGTATTCCCAATTCCGCCGCAACCTCCTTTTCAAGAAAAGGATCATCCCATCTTCCCTCAAGCATTTTTCCTTCTATATCAAAGCGTAACAGATCTTTCTCGCTGTCGTAGCTGTAGAGCACCAGAGAAGCGCGCAAAGTTTCGCGGAGGCAATCTTCAAGTGGGTGGGGTGGGGCATCCATCTTTCGGGAGATGAAGGTTCCTTGCTGGTCTAAAGAGCTTGTTGGCCACCACAGGATCAAAGCTGACGACGGGGGATGACTGTAAAAAGTGTTCTTCAACTTTTGCGTAAGGTAAGCAATAATCGCGTCCATACTCCCTCCTACAGGCTTGCAGCTCGAGCCAAACGCTTGAGGTGGATTTCCTTAGCCGCGCGCTGAAGTTCTTCCCCGCACTTGACACCCAGCACCAATTCGGCCACCCGATCTCTTCCGCCTTTTTCTTTCACCCGGAATGCGGACAGCCCGGCAAATTCCTTCTCGATCCCCTCAATCTCAAGCGGATTTAGAATCAACAGCTGCTCAGCTTCGTAGACCTTGAAGTCCAGGGCCCCTTGCCCAAGATTGCTTCTTCCCAATAGGCCCTGTTGCAGGAAAACAAAGCTCCAGTTCAGGGCCGCCGCCAGCGCCTCAAGCTTTACCCCCGGTTTTGGCTGGATGGTGTAGAGACGGGCATCGACTAGAGCTTCCCAGTTCACCCAGAAGCCGAACCGGTCGTTGTAGCTCATCATGCACACCAGGTTGGGAGGGAACGCCGGGCTGGAAAGTCGCCACCAAGGCTGATTGGCGCTAACCGAGGGAAGGTTGTGGTAGCCTTTGACGCTCTCACCTCGCTTGTGGCCTTGGGAAAGCTTTACTTCCACTTCTTCCCCCCAGGAGACGTAATGTTGAGCATGAACATCGAGGGCCCTAGGGAAAAAAACCCGCGTACTCAAGTCGCGAGCACGCACTTCAAGAGGAGCATCAGGAAGGTCACGGGGCGAACGTATCACCGGCACAAGAGTTCCGGCCTCCAGGAAGCCTTCCCACCCCGCCCCGTTTTTTACCGCTACCAGCGCGTTCTCAGGAGGACGTTCTCCCCTTCCCCAGTAAGCCGACTCTTCCTCCTTGGTGAGGGCTTCCCCGTGCACCTCCCCGCATAGAGGGCAGACCGGACGGTAGGGAAGCACCTCGAGGTAAAAGAAGTCGTTCGCCCCGGTCTTGATCCCAAAGCGCACCTCGGCCACGTCCCCGAGCCGCACTAACTTGTCCCCCGCCTTTTCCAGGACGCGGAAAAAGATGTCGGGAGCCCGGAGGTAGAGCCCGCCCCACTTCCCGCCCGCATACTTGCCGTCTTCGTCAAGCCCCTCCCGCAAGAGCTCATCGGCGCTCCGCGCCGCCACCCTGACGCTCTCGTTCTGACGGACTACTTCGGGAGCCTTCACCTCAGCACCTCCTTAGCGAGCCCCACCTGTAGGGAGGCCTCCAGCGCCTCCTGCAGGAGGTCCACTTCCTCGAAGGGCTTCTGCACCGCCACGAAGAGGACAGGCCAGTCGGGGGGCACTTTTCTTTCGGGGTCCGGAGCGTGGGCCACGGTGATCGCCGTGTTCACGTCCGCCCGGAAGGAGCGCTTGACCCGGTTCTCGATCACGTAGCGGAGGGGAGCGGCCTCCAGGAAGACCCGTTGCAGCCAGGCCCCGTACTGCACGTCCAGCCAGGAGTTGGACACCACGAAGACGTGGACCCCTTTGGGGTGGAGCAAGGCCAGCGAGCGCACATAGAAGTAGGTGTACAGGTCGGAGCGCCCCGAGGGGGTGGGTACCTTTTCCTCCGTGTAGAAGGTGGCGAGGAGGAGGTCCTCCTTCGCCGACCTCTGCAGGAGCTTCTTGTAAGTGCCAGGGTCGAAGCGACCGAAGAGGTCCCGGATCTCCTCCTGGCGCACATAGGGGGGGTTGCCGATTACGATGTCGAACCCCCCCTTGGGCCCGAGGAGGACCTCGGCGAAGTCCAGGAGGTAGAAGAAGGGGCGTTCCCTCTGCCTGAGGAGCTCCTCGATTTGGCGGTACCGTTCCTCGGTCTGCTCCGCTTCCCCCTTCACCAGAAGCCCCGGTTGCTGGCCCTTTCCCAAAAGGGCCCGCCAAGCGTAGGCCTTTAGGAAGGCCCGCTCCTTCTCCTCCACCTCCTCCCGGCTCACCCCCCGGTTGTGGAAGTAGTCCTCTTTGGCGGCCACCAGGGCCTCGTAAGCCTTGCGCACTTTCTCGTCCTTCAGCACCTCAGCCTCGGCGGGGAGCTTCACGGGGACGATCGTTTCTCCCAGGGTCTGGACCAGGGAGTCCCCGTGGGCCACCTTGAGGCCGAGGGAGGGGAGGAGGGGCTCCTTAAAGGCCTTGGCGCTGTCGGGGAGCTCCACGAAGTAGGCGAGCCAGAGCCTGAGCTCCGTCATCCACACCGCCCAGCCCAGGGCATCCACCCCGTAGAGGTTCTGAAGGAGGCGCTTGCGGAGGTCCAGGGTGCGGGGCTTCCCTAGGTTCTCAAGAGCCTCCTCCAGGACCTGGAGCATTCCCACGAGGAAGGCCCCGCTCCCCACGGCCGGGTCCAGGACCTTGGCCTCGAGGAGGCTCTGTTTGGCGAAACGCCTCTCCTCCTCTGTCAGAGCTTCCGCCTCTCCCTTCATGAGCCCGTAGGCCTTCTCCAGGGGAAGGCCCTGGCGGTGGAGGTACTCGGCGAGGGCGAGGCGGCACATGAGGTCCACCTCCACCCTGGGGGTGTAGTGGGCCCCCACCTCCCTCTCCTTCCCCTCTACTCCGAGGCCGTTGATCAGGCGCTCCAGGATGAGGCCTAAAAACTCGGGGTTGAGCTCCAGCTCCTCCTCGTAGCGGTCGTTTTCCTCCACCGTGAAGTTGTGGGCGAAGAGGAAGCCGAAGAAGTCCTGGACGGCCTCGTCCTTCAGGTAGAGGCCCCGGTCGTCCACGCCGGGCTTCGGGGAGAAGAGCTCGCCGTTCAAGTAGGGGGCTTCCTTCAGGGCCTTCTCCACCTCGGGAGGAAGGCCGAGGCCTGAAAGCTCCTTCTCACCGGGAGGGGCCTTGAGGGCGCGGAAGAAGAGGGGGGTGAGCCACTCGCGGTAGAAGCGGTCCTTTCCAAGGCCCACCGCCTTCTCGTAGCGCTTCAGGAGGTCCTGGAGGAAGTCCTCCCTTCCCCCGAGCCACCCTCGCTTCTGCACGAAGCCGAGGAAGATCACCCGGGCCACGAAGGCGAGGGCGAAGTCGCGCTTCTCTCCGGAAGAAGCCTCCCCCACCACCCCCCTGGCGAGCCTCTCTTCGAAGACCTCGATGAACTCCCGGTAGAACTCCTCGGTGACGGCCTCCACGCTGAAGATCTCGAGGAGTTCAGCGAGGGTCCCGGGCGGGTTTTCCGCCATGCGCCGGAGGCGCTGGAAGAAGGTCTTGTTGGGCTCCCCGGGGCGGGCGATGAGGCTGTGGCGCTTGTAGTGGGAGAGCTCGGGCTTCCTCGTTCCACGGTAGCGGGCGTGGACGAGGCTCAGACGGTAGGCGCCTTCCCCGTCGTAGAAGACGAAGAGCCCGGCGGAAAGCCCTCGCTCCACGAGGTAGCGGGCGGCGGGCTCCCAGTCCTTGCGGCGCTTTCTGGCGGCCTCCTCTACCCTCAGGGCCACCACGGGCACCTCGTCCTCGAGGTAGAGGTAGCCGAGGAGCTCGCCCGTGACCCCCCCGGGGAGGGAAACCGCCTCTTCCCGGGGGGCAAAGCTCCCTAAGGCGTCCAGGAAGCTGACGAGCCCTTCACGGCTGTAGGGAACGAGGTCATCACTCAGCAAGGCAAATCTACCTCCCTAAAAAATAGGCTCCCAAGGCCAAAAACCCCAGGATCCCTCCCAGGATAAAGATTTGCCTTTGTAGCCCCGTTATCTTCCGCATCATCTCCAGATGCCGCGCCAAGAGCTTCTGCTCCATGTGATTAACCTGCTGGCCCACCTCGTCCATCCGATCCTCAAGGCCCTTCATCCTCCCTTCCAGCTCCGCTTTCTGCTGACCTAACTGATCCTCAACACGGTCCAATCGCTTGAAGGTGAGGTGTTGGATTTCGCTAAGGCGATTCTGGGATTCCTTAAGGTGCTCGAGCACCTGCTCCTCCAGCTTCCGACGCCACTCCTCAATCCCACGACGGGATTCCTCCCATTCTTGCCGAAACCTGTCTAGGTCCTCGCCTCCTCGGGCAACGAGTTCTTGAAGGCCCTGGAGTCGTTCTTCTAAGCTTTGGTACGTCTTTTTGGCCGCCTCCAGTATCCCGGCAAGCTCTTCCGACACCTTCAGGGCTTGCCTAAGGCTCTTCCTATAGGCATCGACCTCTTGCTCCAAGAGCTCCAGAAAGTTTCTTTCCTCTTTCATTCCCTACCCCTGTAAGCTGGCTTCAAACCTTTCCTTGATCGATCTCAGCTGGGAAGAAGCCCCTTCCCGTTCCACCCACTCCGTCAGCTCGGAAAGAAGCTCTAGAGAAGCTAGACTCGCCGTAAGCCGAGCAGCCGGATCGTCATATCCCAGGCGCTTCCCTACCTCCTCATAAACCTGCTTTCGCTCCCGGTAGCCCCCAAGAGGGGAGTGGGCGAGAAGCACGCTTCCCAGGTGCTCCGGTCCCAACCTTCCAAGTTCGGCGAGAAAAGGACCGATCTCGTCGACAGAAAGGCCCTGCTTCAAGGCCTCAGAAGTCCCCCGCTTCAGGTAGAGAGCTCCTTGAGCGGGATCTTCGCGCCCCTTGAGGGCACCCGCCAGGAAGAAGGCTCCTAAACTCGTTCCTTCGCGCTCCAGGTAGTACTCGGAGCGGAGCATGACCGCTTGACTCAAGCCTCTCTCGCCCGCGGCGGAAAGAAGCAGATCGGCTTCCTCCTCCGACCAGCTCTGGAAAAAAGAGGAGAGCCGCCGAACGATCTCCTCGGGTTCAGCTTCCCTTGGGGGAACCAGCGCTCCAGGGACCGGGAAAGCCAAAGAGGGCTCACAGACATCGCAGAAGCCACAACGGTAATCGTCTGGTGGAAGCTGGTCGTCAAAGATGCTCCGAAGCACCAAGCGGCGACACCGGTTTCTCTCCGTGCTCAGGGCGTACTCGATGAGGTTCCGAAGCATCTGGATGCGCATGGGATAGACCGTCTCGTACACCCTCTCCAAAAGGATGCGGAGGGCTTTCTCTACAGGATCTAGTGGATTGCCAGCAGAAGCGCGGCGAAGAGGTTCCAACCTTTTCTCCATCACCTCTACCCCCAGCCGCGTTTCTGCCAGGAAAGCCCTAAGCCGTTCCTCAAAAGTCCGACGGCTTATCTTAGGCGGGGGGAACCAAAAACGGAGGCGCCGCTGTGAGAGGTACTCTACGGTGTAAGCTTCTAAAAAGCCAATTTGCATGAGGCGCACGAGGGCATATTCAAAGCTGGTCAGTTCTTCCTCATGACCCTCCACCTCCACAAAGCGCTGCCCATCTGGTCCACCCTGCGAAGCGTGGTAAATCCTCTCGGCCACATTCATGGCCCTTTGCAAGGACTCCTCTACCCCGGGATAGCTCCCCTGAAGGAACTCAACCTGACGAGCATAGTCACAAGGAAGCGTCAGGCCGTAGGAGCAGGACCGGAAACGCCCGTTCGGAAGGCAAGGGGGTATCCCGTCTCCGCCTAGAACATGTTGTTCCAAGCACGACCGCGTGGGCGGTGTCAGGATCAAAGCGACATGCGCGTGCCTTCCATCGCGCCCCGCGCGCCCTGCCTCTTGGTAGTAGCCCTCGAGACCGCTGGACATGGCGTGGTGGATGATATAGCGAATATTCCGCTTGTCCACCCCCATGCCATAGCCCTTTGTCGCCACCAGAAGCGGAAAGCGGTTCTCCTGGAAGCGGTCCTGGACTTCTCGTACCCTATCTTCCCAGTCAAAGATGATCTTTGGTTTGACAAAGGAAGAACCGCAACTACGGCAAGTGTTTTTTCCCCGATCTGCAAACCACTCGCTAGAACCGCATGAAGGACATACAGCCGGCTTTTTACTTGCGTAAACGTGCACCTGATCGCCAGAAGCCAAGCCCTCTTTGAGGAGGAAGCTTCTTATCGCGTGGACACCCTCCTCGAAAGTCTTCTGCCCGCGAGGGTCGGCATAAATGGCAAAAATGACGCCGGCATGCGGGTACGAGGACTGCTTTGGCCTTCCTATAAGCTCCTTCCGTGGCACGCCCAGCGTCCGTGGAAGGATCTCGGTCAAGAGGTTTCTAAGAAGGTTCCTCTTTTGGTTCAGTCCGAGAGGAGCGGGATGGACAGAGAAACTCAGGTTGGGACGATCGCTACTGGCGAGTTGCTCCACAGCCCCCTCGGGGAGCCCCAGAACCCTCAGGATGTCCCTTCGAACGGGAGGAGAGGCCGTAGCCGTAAGCGCGATCAGGGGTAGCTTCCTCGGCGAAACCGCCTGGATCTCCTCGTAAAAGCCACGGATATGGAGATAGGCGGGCCGGAAGTCATGCCCCCACTCGGAGACGCAGTGCGCCTCGTCTACAGTTACCGCCGAGACAGGAAGGTTTCCCAGTTCCCTTCGGAATTCCTCAACGAACCCCTTGATGCGGATCCGCTCCGGGGAAAGGTACACAAGGCGGTAGCGCCCTTCCAACAAAGTCTTGGTCTTGCTCTCTTTGGCCGCGGCCTCGTCGTCGCTGGAAATCGAGGTGACCGCTGTGACGCCGATCCGCTGAAGGTTGTACACCTGATCCCGCATCAGGGCCCGAAGAGGAGAGATGACGATGTTCACCCCCGGGACGAGGAAGGAGTAAAGCTGGAAAATAAGAGACTTACCATAGCCCGTGGGCAACAGGGCAAGGCCGCTTTCTCCCCGTAGCGCCCGTTGCAAAAGACGAAGTTGGGCTTCCTTGAGCTCTGGCACCGGGAAAAACTTCCGGGCGAAGAAGTCCAGAACGAGGGCAGAAGATGCCGTCCCGACAAAGGGAGGAGTCCAAGATCCTCGTTCCTCTTCGTATTCTGCTTGGAAAGCGTCGGCCTCGCGCGTTAGGGAAGCGATACGGTCCCAAGAGAAAACGTCAAGAGCCCCTTCTTCAGGAACTCCGTCGACAACTGAAAAGCCCTCAATCCGCCCAACCCAAAGCGGCAGGAGATCCCGGAAGGCCCTTGAAACGCTATCCACGTCTAGCCGATAAACGCGAACTTCCGGTAAGGGGAGGTCAACCCCGGCAAGCCGGCCCACGTTCAAAAGCGTGAAGTAAGCATCGGCGAAGGCCGCCTCCACCAAGGGGGTGGATGACTCTGGGTCCACAATTTGGACGGAACGTTCGCCCTCCCTGACCGCCTTTAAGAGGCGCGCAAAGGCCCCTTTCAGGGCGATGGGGTACCGCACCGGAAAGTCCACAAGCCAGTGGAGGGGCGAATAAGCGGGCCCCCTGGAAAGCCCCACCCCACCTTTCCTCAGGTAGCCCCCCAGGACTGGGTCGCTCTCGGCAAGCCTTATCAGGGCTTCACGGGCCTTTCCCGAGCGGATGTCGTCGTAGGCGATGGGAAAATACGCGACTCCCCGGAGCGTAAGCGACCGCTGACGGCTTTTTTCTCGCGCAAAGCGGTCCGGGCGCTCGTGGTAGCTCTTGCCTTCGATCTCTATGGCGTACGGCCTTTGACCGAAGAGGATGAAGTCAGCCCTGCGCTCTCCCCCCTCCTCGTCCAAGAAGCCCACCTGGGGCAACAAGAGGGCAAGCCCCTCGCTACCAAAGAGGGGAAGGTAAACCTCTTTTAGGAAGAGCACCTCGGCATAGTGCTCCTTCCCTTGAAGACGGTGCTTGCGCACGAAGTCGTCTAACGTTTCGACGGGAACGAACTCCCAGTCGCTCAAAGAAGCCCGAGATATGCGCTCATAAAGGAGCTCTTTGAGTCCTTCCTCTGAGGGCCACCAATGGGTGGCATAAGCGTAAGAGCGCCCCTCGTTTGGGGGCCGAGTAAGGAGAGCTTCTGCAAGATCGAACTCTAACCCAAACCGCTTCCCTACCGCTTGAAGGAGGGCCGTCTTGAGAGGAATGGGAAGAACCCCAAGGGGATCCTCAATCGTGGGGCCTTTAAACTCCGGCCCCAGGATCCGATAAGCCCAGTAGAAAACCCCTTCGTGGATCCTTGGCAAGACCGCCATACTGAACCCAGACGCGTTTAACCAAGCAGTTCCTTGAGCTCCGCTAAGAGCGCTTCTACCCTGGCCCGCTTTTCCGTGGGGAGAGCACTAAAATCCGTCTTCTTCAAGGCGTCGATGACGTCTCCATACCACGCCGCAGGAGCCTTCTCCAAGGCAGGCTTACGCGCGACCAGAACCTCCCGCACCCGGGCCTTCAGTTCCCGCAAGGAGAGGCCCGCCTTCACCTCCTCCAAGAAGGCCTTCCGCAAGGCCTCGTCTTTCACCTTCTTGAGCTCCAGGGCGGCGGTGTAAGGGATCGCCCCCTCCTCCAGAGTTGCCCTCAGGTCCTCGGGGAGGGAGAGGAGGGGGAGGCGGTGGCGGACGAAAGACTCCCAGGACATGCGGCCCAAGGCCTTGAAGAGCTCCTCCACTCTCCGGGCCTCGGGGCTGCCCGCAACGTTGCGGGCTGCCACCCCCCGCTTCTCCTTCCGCATCCGCTCGAGGAGCCCCACCACCTCCTCCACGGACCTCCCCAAGTCTTCCGATAGCAGGGCGAGGACCCCCACGGTCTCCTCGTAGGGGTTCAGGTCCTCCCGCTGGAGGTTCTCCACCAGGGCGAAAAGCCTCGCCTCCTTTTCGGAGAGCTCCACCACCCGCACCGGGACCTCGGAAAGCCCCGCCATCCGGGCGGCCCGGTACCGCCTCTCCCCGGCCACGATGGCGTACCTCCCGTCCCCCAAGGGCCGCACCAGGAGGGGCTGGAGCACGCCCTTTTCCCGGATGGAGTGGGCGAGGGCCTCGAGTCCCTCAAAGCGCTTGCGGGGCTGGGGAGAAGGGACGAGGGCCTCGAGGGGCTTCAACTCCGCCCCAGAAACCTCCTCCTTGGCGGCGAGGCCCATGGCCTCACGGAACATACGCTCCATAACGCCCATCTAAACCACCTCCTCCTGCGCCAAGACGCCTGCCTGAGACAAGAAGGCCTCTGCAAGGGCCTGGACTTCTCCCAAAAGCCGCTCGTCCCCCACCGCATGGATGGGCAGGGCCCGGTCTATGGCCTCCTTGTAAGGACCTGGGCGGTAAGAAAGGGCCGGAGCCAGGGGGGCGATGGCGGCCGCCTCTTCCAAAAGTAGGCGAACCTTTTTGTCCTGAGCCGTCCGGCCGTCGTACTTGGTGGGAATCAAGAGGCGAATAAAGGTAACCACCTCCGGTGAGAGGAAGCGTAGGGCCCGAAGGGTGCGGAGGTAGTCCTTGCTCACCTCCACCACGGCCCGAAGCGCCTGAACCCCCTTAGCGCTGGTCTCCACCGGGACCAAAAGCCCCTCCCCCGCAAGGGCGGCCATCCCCGCAATGGGGCCCAGGGAGGGAGGGGAGTCGACAAGGACAAAGTCGTAGCGCTCCAAGGCCTCGCTTTCTATCAACGCGGTGCGAAGCAGGACCATCCCGAGGCTCTTGGTGGGTATGACCACCTCGGCCATGGCCAGATTCATGTTGGCGGGGACAAGGCCCAGCGTGACGCCTCCCACCTCCAGGCGACGGGGCTCCGGCAGTCCCTTCCCCTCCACCGCAGCGAGGAGGGTCTCCCGATCCTCCACCTCGGACAAGTCCACACCCAGCCAAGCAGAGAGGTTCGCCTGGGGGTCAGCGTCCACCAGGAGAACCCGGTACCCCCTCGAGGCCAGCTCAAACCCTAGATCCCGGGCCAAGGAGGTCTTTCCCGCCCCCCCGGCATGGGTAAAGAGGGTGAAGACCCGGCCCCTACCCTTCCTATCCCCTTCATCCTCCACAGGGATGTACCAGTAACGCCCCAGCCGCACGGCTCGAAGCCGCCCCTCGCGAATGTAAAGGCGCAATGTGCTGAGGGGAACCCCGGTACGCCGGGCGTACTCGGGCAGGGGGATCAGCTTGGTTTGCCCCATAAGGCAAGGGTAATGGCCTAAAAGACATTGCGTCAATACTTGAAGAGTTCGCCGAAGAGGTGTTTCAAGAGAGATCGTCCCACAGGCGAACGGGCTCCACGCGCCGCACCACCAGGCGGCGGGTCGCAAGGCGCACCTCCCCTTCCGCGTAGATCCCGCTCCCCACGCTGAGGCCCTCCAGGAGCACGAGGGGGGCCCAGAGGACGAGGGTAAAGGCCTCCTTGAGGCGCCCCCCAGGGTTGGGCCGCACCAGAAGGCCAAACCTCCCCTCCTCCCGGTCCACGAAGGCCACCCGGCCCTGGGCCCAGAAGAGGGGCCTCTCTAGGGCCTCGTTCCCGGCAGGCCTGAGCCTCCCCAGGAGGGGCTTCTTCACCAGGAGGCCCCGGGTGTCCGTGCGGGGCCAGTACCGGACCAGAAGGCGCTCCCCTATGAGCTCCGAAAGAGGGCGCCCCCGATGAACCCGCGGGAGGGGGAAAGAGGCCCCATCCGGCAGGCGGAGGCGGTGAAAGGCGTAGACCTGGCCGTTCTCCCCCCGCACCTCCCTCACCACCACCTGGCCCAGGGCCAGCACCACGGCGGCGTAGTGGGGTGGGCGCTTACGACCCTCGGCCCTTTGGGTTGGGGACTCCACGGCCTCGGCACGCATCTGCGTCTCCTGGCAAGCGGACGGCTTTAGCCGTCAGCGGCTGCCCCTCTCTACCCTACTACACGGGCCGCGAGGACGAGCTCCCGTTCCACCAGATGGGCCACCCCGTCCACCTCGAAGAAGGCCTTGGCCCCGCCCCCGGTCCACCCGGCGAAGTAGCCCCGCCTACCATCGGGCAGGACGAGGAGGGCGTCCTTGGGCACTTCCACCTCCCCTTCCTCCTGCGGGGGACCCTCCGAAGGAGCAAAGTCCTGGAGCAGGCGGTCCAGGTAGGCCGCCGGGTAGCGCACCACGCCCAAGGCGGCTCCCTTCAGGGTGCGGTCCAGGGCAAGGAGGAACCCCTCCCCCAGGGGCAGGCCCTCCCGCTCCAGGCGGCCCAGATAGGCCCGCCACAGGCCCTGGTGAGCGAAGCCGGGGCGGAAGGTCCGGTAGAACTCCTCCCACAGCCCCGCCCGCTTCAGCGCGGCCTGGAGGGGCCACTTCGTGCCATCCTTCACGAGCGCCGGGGAAACCCCTCGAGGCCCCTTCCGGTCAGTAACTACGAAGGGGGCAGGGGAGGCCCCTTGGCCTGCCTCGGCGCCTGTTGCTGCCTCGGGGGTGTGGGGGTCTGGCTCTGGGGCCATACCTTCCTCCGCTGCTGCCTCCGCGCCTGTGGAGGAAGAAGGTGTTTTTGCTTCATAGGTTTGCTTTTCTTTTTCTTTTGGCTCCGGCCCGGCGCTGTCCAGGACGGTGTTTTCCGCCGCCTCGCCCGGCACGGTTTGCAAGGGGGGCTGCACGGCGTGCAGAGCCTCCGGCATCCCTTGCTGGGCCGCTGGCGAGAGGTCCTCCCCGTCTACCACCCACCACCCCGTGGCGTTCCGCTCCACCAGCCCTTTTTCCCAGAGGGTGAGGAGGGCCTTTTCCACCGTACGGGGGTCCCGCCCCAGGAAGAGGGCGAGGTCCCGCGTAGCGATGGCCTTTTGGTAGCGGAGGTTCCTACGGGTGGCGAGGGCGAGGAAGACCGCAATTTCCCTATCGGAGAGGCCGCTTTTGAAAAGCTTAACGAGGAGAGGGTTCGGGATCAGGGTAAAGCTCCCTGGCGCTTCCAGGTGGTTCCAGCTCGTTCCCACGGTCTAGGTTTGGGCCGCTTGCCCCCGGCCCTGGGGCCCGTGGGGTCCCACCCGGCTTGACACTTCCCCCTTTTTCTGGTACCTTTGGGTTAGCTGAGGTCAAAGGTACCAGATGGGTGGTTGGGTGCCGGGGGAAACCCCGGACTTCCTGTTTTATCGACCTCGAGAAGTCCCTAGCTGACCTCTCACCCCCTTAACCCTGGAGTCTACCACAGGACCCGCAGGGAAGCTAGTGCAATATAATGCTAGCGCATCATGAGCTCGCCGTCAATAGGTTGTTAGATCAGCGCTTTCCAGCCCCGCACCAGGCCCAGGACCTCGGGGCGCTCCTCCTCTAGCCAGAGCACGGGAAGGCCTGGGTCCAGAGGGTAGAGGGCGAGGCGCGGCCTGTGGAGAGAGGCGTCGGTGAAGAAGGCCGTGTGCTGCCCCACGCGTCCCAGGTAGATCGCTCCGGCTTGGAAGAGGGGCCGGAGCTCCGCGAGGACCCAGACCTTGCCCGAAAGGGGGAAGGGAAGGTCCAGGCTCACCAGCCACTTTCCCGGGAGGCTGAGATAGGCTAGGCGCTCCACGTCCGCTCCCCGGGGGAGTTCCTCGGGGGTAAGGTAGGCGCTGGATGCAGGCCTCGAGGCGGCCGCCTCCTCCCAGGAGGCGTAGACCGGGATGCGAAACAGGGCTGGGCCGAGATCGTCTCCGGCTACCTCCTGGCCCAGGACCTCGGAGAGGGGTAGGCCCAAAGCCCGGGCGAGGCCCAGCAGGTACTGCACAGAGAGGGTGCGGGGGTCCACGGCCCCCCGCTCGATCTTGGCCATGAGGCTGGTGGAGAAACCCGCTATGCGGGCTACATCTTCCTGGGTCAGGCCGAGTTCCCGCCGCCTTTCCGAGATCCTGCGGATGTGGGGCGGGAGCGGGCGGGCGGATGTACGGGGCATAGCCATAGCATATTGATTTTCTTGTCGTTGTGCAACCTGTGGAGGTCCCTGAGCTCTAATCACTTTTGCGTCCTCCCCTTGCCTGCGGCCAGCTCTGCCAGCACCCGATAGAAGAGCCTAAGGATGCGTCCCTTCAGCTTAGGCGGGGGCTGGGTCAGAGCCAAACGGCCTAAGGTGAATAGGCTCTGCCGCTTGGGATGGGCGACCAAGCGAAGGAGCCAAGGCCTTCCTTCAAGCCTCGCCCCCAAAAGCACCAGCAGCACCTGGGCCAAGAACAAAAGCGAAAGCCACCCCACCAGGCTCGCCTGGGTCCGCAAAAGGTGCCGGTCCAGCCCTAGCCCTGCCCCCTTCAGGTCGCGAAACCCCTCCTCGATCCACATCCGCAACGCATACCCCAGGGGTTCAAAGAAGGATCCCTGGGGCAGGCTTAAGGCCAGGTACCAGGGCTCCTCCCCCTCCTGGCTTAGGAACAGGTGTACCGGAACCGCACCTTTGAGCTTGGCCCGGAAGGAGAAGGGCGCGGGCACCTGGGGATACCGCGCCTTGAGCACGAAGCGCTCCCCTTCTTCCGAGACCACGCTGACGGTGCCCTG
>NZ_ATXJ01000021.1 GCF_000421625.1 Thermus islandicus DSM 21543
CTGGCCCTGCTGGAGTGGGCGGAGGAGCAGGGCTTTCAGCCGGAAGGCGTACTGTTTGACGCTTGGTACGCGGCGAGGCAGGTCTTGGAGCGGCTGAAGTTGAGTTTCTACCAATGCCGACGGAGACTTATTGCAGGTAAGCTGAGCCTGGATTTGAGCCCTCTGTTACCGGTGCAGGTGGAGGCCGCGTAAGTCCAGATCATGAATTGCAAGGAGGGGTCACTCGGACGGAAGGTGGTTCAGGCTCCGTTAAGGGTGAAGAAGGTAAAAGGTAAAATGAAGGCTATGAGGGTGACCGTCGTTGGAAGCGGATATGTCGGCCTGGCCACGGCAGTGAGCCTGGCTTATCTGGGGAACCGGGTGGTGGGGGTGGATGTGGACGGGGACAAAGTGGCGGCCTTAAACCGGGGCAAGCCTCCTTTCTTCGAACCCCACCTAGAGGAAATGCTAACTCTGGTGCGGCCAAACCTGAGCTTCACCACGCGCTACGAGGAAGCAATACCCCAGGCTCAGGTGGTCTTCATCGCTGTAGGTACGCCCTCTTCTCCTGACGGGAGTCCCGATCTGACCCAGGTCAAGCAGGCTGCCGAGGGTATCGGGCGCTACTTAGGGGAGGGGTTTACCGTGGTGGTGAACAAGTCCACGGTGCCTGTGGGAAGTGGCAACTACGTGGAGGCCCTGGTGCGCCGGGCCTTCCGGGAGGCGCACGGGGGCGAGCCGGACGGCCGTTTGGCGGTAGCCTCCAACCCGGAGTTCCTGCGGGAGGGTCAGGCCCTCCACGATAGCCTCTATCCGGACCGAGTGGTGGTAGGCGCTGAGGACCGGAGAGCCATAGAAGTTCTACGAGAACTCTATGAGCCCATCCTGGAGCAGAGCTTTGCTCCACCCCCCTTTCTCCCCCGGCCCGAGCGCATGGGGGCGGTGCCCTTCCTCACCACGGACCTGGCCTCAGCGGAGCTCATTAAGTACGGGGCGAATGCCTTCCTGGCCCTCAAGATCAGCTTCATCAACGAGCTGGCCCGCCTGGCCGATCGGGTAGGGGCGGACATCCGGGAGGTGGCCCGGGGTATCGGCCTGGACCACCGCATCGGTCCCCGCTTCCTTCAGGCCGGGCTCGGCTGGGGGGGAAGCTGCTTCCCCAAGGACACTGCGGCCCTTTTGGCCATGGGCCGGGAGTACGGCCTGAGCCTCCCCATCACTGAGGCGGCCCGGGAGGTCAACTTTGGCCAGCGAAATCTCCTCGTGGACAAGCTCCTTGCGGAGCTAAGGACCTTAAAGGGGAAGACCGTCACCCTCCTCGGCCTCGCCTTCAAGCCCCATACCGATGACCTCCGGGAAAGTCCCGCCCTGGCCCTGGCCGACCTCCTCCTGAAGCTGGGCGCCTTCGTGCGGGCCCACGACCCGGTGGCCCTTCCCCGGGCGCGGCAGGAGGTGGTCCTTCCCTTGGAATACGCCGAGACTCCTGAGGAAGCTTTTAAGGGAGCCGACGCCGTGGTCCTGGCCACTGACTGGCCGGAGTACCGTACCTGGCCTTGGGAGAGGCTTAGGGGCCTCCTCCGCACCCCCCTCGTGGTGGACGGGCGGAATTTTCTTGACGGGAAAGCCTTGGCGGCCATAGGCTACCGTTACGTGGGCGTGGGCATCCCGGCCTTGGGTATATTGAGCAAGGTGGAGGTGTGATGCGGGTCCTTCTCACGGGCGCTGCGGGCTTCCTGGGGAGCCATCTGGCGGAGAGGCTTCTTAAGGAGGGATGCGAGGTCATCGGGGTGGACAACCTCTCCACGGGGCAGAGACGGAACCTGGACCGCCTTCTGGCCCATCCGGGCTTTCACTTTCTCCAGGCAGACGTGACCCGGCCCCTTCAGGTGGAAGGCCCTCTGGACTGGATACTCCACTTCGCCTCTCCCGCCTCTCCTCCCCGCTACCTAAAGCTTCCCATCCCCACCCTCCTGGTGAACGCCGAGGGTACCCGGCACCTCTTGGACCTGGCCCTGAGGAAGGGGGCCCGCTTCTTCCTCGCCTCCACCAGCGAGGTGTACGGTGACCCCCTCGTCCACCCCCAGCCCGAGACCTACTGGGGCAACGTGAACCCCGTGGGGCCCCGGAGCATCTACGATGAGGGTAAGCGCTACGCCGAGGCCCTGACCATGGCTTACCACCGGGCGCATGGGCTTTCTGTTCGCATCGTAAGGATCTTCAACACCTATGGTACTTTCATGGACCCCGAGGACGGCCGGGTGGTGTCCAACTTTATCATCCAGGCTCTCCGTGGTGCGCCCCTCACGGTCTACGGGGACGGGAGCCAGACCCGCTCCTTTTGCTACGTGGACGACCTCATAGAGGGCATCCGCCGCCTCATGGAGGTGGACTACCCCTATCCCGTGAACCTGGGTAACCCCGAGGAGTACCGGGTTCTGGACCTGGCCCACCTGGTGAAGGAGCTCACGGGAAGCCCCTCCTCCATCGTCTTCAGGCCCCTGCCGGAGGACGACCCCAAACAGCGGCGGCCCGATATCACCCTCGCCAGGAGGCTCCTCAGTTGGGAACCCCGGGTGCCGGTGCGGGAAGGCCTCGAGCGCACCATCGCCTACTTCCGGGAGGTAGTGGCCCATTAGGGCTGCGGTGCAAAAGCTCTTTTCTTCCCAGGCCTTGCTCTGGGCTGGGCGGGGCTTTTGGGCCGTAGCCGATCAAGCCCTCTTCGCCGGCACCAACTTCCTCGTGAGCATCCTCCTCGCCCGCTGGCTGGAACCCGCGGCCTATGGGGCCTTCGCTACCGCCTACGCGCTTTTTCTTCTCCTTGGCACGCTCCACACAGCGCTATGGACGGAGCCCATGCTGGTCTACGGCTCGGGGCGCTTCCGGGAGGCCTTCTCCGCTTACCAGGCCGTCTTGATCCGGTACCACTGGCGGTTCGGCCTCTTAGTATTTATTGCCTTTCTTCTCCTCGGAGGCCTTTTTTGGAGCCTCAAGGGGCGAGAGCTTGCCCTGAGCTTCTTTGGTCTTTCCATAGCCGCCCCGGCGGTGCTCTACCTCTGGCTCGTGCGCCGGGGCGCCTACGTCTACCTGAACCCCAGGCTCGCCGCCTTAGGCGGGGGGCTTTACCTTTTCCTTTACCTGGCCCTGGCGGGGTTTCTCTTGCGGGCGCGGCTCCTCAACGAGGTTACCGCCTTCCTCGCCATGGCCTTGGGGTCCGCGCTGGCGGCAGAGGCCATCCGGTGGCGGCTCAGGGGGAGCGCTCCCACCCAGGTGGCGCCCTCGGAGGTGTGGGTGCTCCATTGGGACTACGGGCGGTGGGCGCTTTTGGCGGGGGCTTTGTCGTGGGTTCAGGGCAATCTTTACTTTCTGGTGTTGTCTACCTTCCATGACCTTGAGGCTACAGCTGCGTTCAGGGCAATAAACAACTTAGTCATGCCAATTCATCACTTTAACGGTGCCTTAGGACAGCTTCTGCTTCCAGGAATGGTTCGGGCACGACAGGCTCAAAAATTAGAACGCTTTGCTTGGTTAGGCTTCATTTTATTGTTGACTTTTTCCTTAATTTATTGGATTTTTTTAGTTTTGGTTGCTAACCGCTTGGTGGAGGCAATATACCTTGGTAAGTATGCGGAATATAGATACCTTATTGATTTAGTCGGGCTTATTCCCGTAATATCAGCTGCGATTTACGTATTCAGCGCGCGTTTACAAGCCTTGGAGAAACCGCGTATTTTGGCTGAAGTATATGGGGTATCCGCTGCAGTGGCCACCGGTTTGAGTTTGGCGCTGGTTATCCCCTTCGGTGTGCCAGGGGCTGTAGAGGCCAACCTTGTTGCCAATACGTTAACAGCCTTGTTCTTGGCGTGGATTTGCAGGAGGATTTGCTAATGCGCGTTGCCCATGTTCTTCTCGGACGTTGTAACCCTGACAGTGCTAATGGTGTGGACAAAACAGTTTACTATTTAGCCAAATACCAGGCAGCCTTGGGCGCCAAGGTGATGATTTTCTCGCTTACCCTTAAGGAACCCATCCCAGTTCCTGGAGCAGAGGTAAACACGTTTCCTCCCCCCAAAAGTAAGTGGGCTCGTCTTTGGCCTAGGTCACCGAGAGGACTTTTGGAAGCGCTTTTGGCATGGGTGCCAGATGTGGTTCACTTTCATTCGGTTCATATCGGTACCTTTGTGGGTCTGGGTAGCCTCTTAAAACGGGAAGGCGTGCCTTACGTGGTCACACCCAACGGTGGCTTCGCTCCCGGCCGGCTCGCGCGGGTGGGGCCCGAGGTGCGGGCCTACGTGCGCCTCCTGGAGAAGCCCTACCTGGAGGGGGCGCGGTTCGTGCATGCGGTTAGCCACAACGACGTGGAGGGCCTCAGGTCCTTGGGGGTGCGGGCGCGGGTGGTGGTGGTGCCTAACGGCATTGACCCCGCCGCCGTACCCGCACGGGTGGACTCGGATCTCCTACGACGCCGCTTCCCCGTTCTACAGGGCAAGCGGGTCTTCCTCTTCCTAGGGCGGCTGGACCCTGTCCACAAGGGGCTGGACCTCTTGTTGGAGGCCTTCGCGGCGGCCCGACTTCCGGCGGCGGCCCTGGTCCTGGTGGGGCCTGACTGGCGGGGGAGCTTGGCGCGTCTGTGGGAGCAGGCCCGGCGCCTGGGGTTGGAGGAGCGGGTGGTGTTCGCTGGCCCGGCCTTCGGGGAGGAAAAGTGGGCCTACCTAGCCGGGGCGGACGTGTTCGTGCACCCCTCGAGGTGGGAAGGGTTTTCCTTTAGTGTCCTCGAGGCCATGACCATGGGCAAGCCGGTATTGCTTTCTAAGCCAGCCGATCCCGGAGAGGTTAGTGCTTATGGTGCAGGTGTAACCGTTGATCCGAAAGTGCCTCAGCTCGTTGAGGGCATACGGGAACTAGGGGAGGCGCCTACTAAAAGACTAAATGAAATGGGGCTCCGGGCGCGGGCTCTAGTGGAGGGCCAATTTGATTGGCAGGGGATAGCTTTACGCCTAATTAGCGAATATGAACGCTAACGTGGTGTGGCAGACCGTGGCCAAATCTTCTTTTATCCATGCAACCTCGGTGGGGATGAAGGTTCTGAGATCAAAAGTCAAAGTCTCCAGGGGTGTAAGTGGAACGGTGGGCTTGCTGCTAGGGGCCAAGGCCGCCTTGGTCCTTGTGCTTTCCCGTAGGTGAGCCCATGGCTAGGGATTTCCGCGTCATCCTGGTGGGTCACGCCCTCTCCCCCTATAGGGGCTCCGAGCCGGGTTTCACCTGGAACTGGGCGTGGCACCTTTCGGACCACCTGCCTGTGGATGTGGTCGCTTTCCCCCAGTACCGCGAGGAAGTGGAGGCCTTTCTCGCCCAGTATCCTAACCCTCGTCTGCGGGTCCACTGGGTTACGCTTAGCGGTTGGGACCCCTGGGACCCGGCCCGGGGTGAGCGAGGGATCCGACTTCACTACATCTTTTGGCTTAGGAAAGCCTACCGACTTGTCAGAAGCCTGGCTTCAGAAGCCCGCTCTCCTGTCGTAGTACACCACGTTAGCTGGGGTACGGTGAGCGCGCCCCCGCCTTCGCCGGGTTTTCCCCTGGTTTGGGGGCCCGTTGGAGGAGGGCAGAAGGCCCCGGGGGCGTTCCGTGCCCTCTTTGGCCGGCACTGGCCCAAGGAGGCCCTGAGGTCCTTGCGGGTCGCATCGCTTCCCTGGTGGCCCGGTTGGCGAAGCAAGGTAGCCGGAGTGTCCCTGGCTTTGGCCACCAACCGGGAGACCCTTGCGCTTCTTCGCCGGGGCGGCGCTCGGAGGACCGAGCTTTTTTTAGACACGGGCGTACCGCTAGGCTTCGGCCTGGGCACCCCGCCCTATGCGCCCCGGGAACCCGGCCCCTTGCGCCTCTTGTGGGCCGGGCGGTTTGAGCCTAGAAAGGCCCTGCCCTTAGCTCTGAGGGCTTTGCGATGGGTGCGGGCGCCTGTGGAGCTTTGGGTAGCGGGAGGGGGGCCTATGGAAGGGCTTTGGCAAGAGGAGGCCCGGAGGCTAGGGCTGGAAGACCGGGTTCGCTTCTTGGGGCGCCTGCCCTGGGAGAAGATGCGGGAAGCCTTTCTTGGGGCCCATGCCTTTGTGTTCACCAGCTTGCGGGATAGTTTTGGGGCCGTGGTGTTGGAGGCCATGGCTCACGGCCTGCCGGTGGTGACTCTGGACCACCAGGGGGTGGGAAGCTTTCTTCCGGAAGCGGCGGCCATCAAGGTGCCGGTAACGACCCCTGAGGACACCGTCTGCCTTCTCGCAAAAGGCATAGACCAACTGGCCGCTGACGAGGCCCTGCGACTGCGCATGGCCCAGGCCGCCTGGCGCTTCGCCCAGGCGGAACGCTGGGACAGGCGCGCCGAGCGAATGCTCGTGCTTTATGAGGAGGTTCTTTCGCATGCGCATCGCCGTGTTTGACTACAAGGTCGTTCCTACCAATCCTATCGGTTCCTGCCATCTCCGCATGCTCCAGGGGCTGTGCTCCGAGCACGAGTTCACCGTGTTCGCCGTGGAGTTTGAAAACCCGTGCCCGGACCGGATCCGCTTCGTTCGGATACCTGTGCCGACGCGCCCCCTAGCCCTCCTTTTCGTGGCCTACCATTTCGTGGCTCCCTTGGTCTACTTTTGGTATCGCCTGCGCACCGGCGTGCGTTTTGACCTGGTGCAGATGGTGGAAAGCAACCTTTCCTTCGGAGATGTGTCCTATGCACAGTTTTGCCACCGTGCTTACCTCCGTGATCATTGGAAGCAAGCTGGGGCGAAGGGGCTTCGGGGATGGCTTCGCTGGCTGGACCACTGGTTTCACGCCCTCGTGGAGCCGTGGACCTACCGCCGGGTGAAGAGGATCGTGGTCCCTTCTCAGGGGTTGAAACGGGAACTTGAGGAAACCTACCCCTTTACGCGCGGGAAAACCACGGTGATTTATAACCCGGTGGACGTAGAACGCATGCGCCCGCCAGCGGACTTTGACCGCGAAGCCTTTCGGGCGGAGCATGGGGTGAAGCCGGGTGAGACGGTGCTCGTGTTCGTGGCCTTGGGCCACTTTGAGCGTAAAGGGCTTCCCCTCGTTCTCGAGGCGCTGCTGGCGTTGAGGGACTGCTCCCTGCGGCTTTGGGTGGTGGGCGGGGAGCCCGACCTGATCCGCTCGTGGCAAATGCGGGCAGAGGGGATGGGGCTTGGCGATAGGATTCACTTTTGGGGCAAGCAGCGAGATGTGCGTCCTTTTCTCTGGGGTGCGGATGTCTTCGTGCTCCCTTCCCTTTACGAGACCTTTTCCTTAGTGAGTTTCCAAGCCGCTGCGGCTGGTCTGTCCCTTATTGTTTCGCCCCTCTACGGGGTAGAAGAGTTCATGCGGGATGGGGAGACGGGATTCGTGGTCCAGCGGACGGCGGAAGGGGTGCGGGCAGGTCTGGAGCGGTTTCTTGCCCTCCCATCCCTAGAGCGGGCGCGCATGGGAAGGCTAGCTCAGCAGGCCGTACAAAGGTTCGGGGGAGGGGTTTTTGTCCAGAGTTGGCGGGGGTTTTATGGCGCTTTGGGCTAGGGTGTGGTCCCTCCTTCTTTGGGGCTACCTTTTGTTTGGTAGGAGCTTTGCGTACCTGGGCATTCCCCCTCTTTTTATAGGGGAGATAGCGTTGGGGGCCTTTTTCCTATCTAGGCCGGGCGCGGTTTTGGGTCGGTGGGTTTCCTGGCTTGCGGCCCGACGGGTAAATCCGCTTTCAAGCTTAGCCTGGGCTTTGACGATCTTTCTCTTTTATGGGCTATTCCAAGCGTTTGTTGGACTGGCGAGAGGTTATGATATCCTTTCTACTCTGCAAAATCTAGCTTTTAATGTTTATCCCCTTTATCTTTTCTTGGGACTAGCCGTTGGTTTGCGGTATCCTTCCCTTCTTCGGAAGGCCATCTGGTGGCTTGCTTGGTTTAATGGTCTTTATGGAGTTTTGTATGTTTTGGTTCTAAACCGCATAGACCTTTTTCTGCCTTGGGCACCTGATGTACCTTTATTTGGTCAACCCTCCGGTTCGTTTGTGGCTTTGATGGGGCTTGTGGCATTTGAGCCTAGACTTCACCGCTCTTGGCTCCCCCTCTTGCTCAACACCTTCGTTCTCCTGGGCGTACAGGTACGGGGGGAGTGGTTAGCCTTCGTCTTGGCTTTAGCCGTTTGGGCCTTTTTAAGAGGTCGCCTCCTTCGGCTTACTATACTCAGTACGGGCGTGCTCTTCCTCTTGATTGCTTTCTATGCTGCCGATTTACGGCTTCCGGCTCCAGAGCAACGGGGAGGAGAAATTTCGGTTCGGGGGATTGTTGCCCGGGTGGTGGCTCCTTTTAATCCTGACGTTGCAGTGGAATTGGTAGGTGAGGAAGCCTATAGCCTAGCGGGTACGATCGTGGGGTGGCGGATTCCCTGGTGGATGGAAATCTGGCATGCTGTACACGCTGATTTCATCACTGCCCTCTTGGGATTGGGCTATGGGTATCCTTTGTGGAGCTTGTTTCCTGTAATCCCAGAGGGTGTGAGGACGCCTCACAATATCTTTTTTTACACTTTGGGCTATACAGGATGGTTGGGGGTCCTTCTGTTTGCATTTTTTCTTGCGAGTTTACTCGTGGCGCTTTATAGAGCAACGTGGCGGAGCTTAAGTGGAGAACTTGCTTTTGTATTAAGTTGCGGCTTTATTGGTAGCTCATTTTTTGGCAATTTTTTTGAAACCCCGTTTGGCGCCATTCCCTTTTTCTTATTGACGGGTTTCGGCTTAGCCCCGTTAGTTGCGAATAGGTAGGAGGCATGTTGCTCTTAAAAGTACACACCCACTACCAGCAACCCGGCGGTGAAGACCAGGTCTTTAGCACCGAGGTAGCCATCCTGCGTCAGCGAGGCCACCATGTGGTGGACCTCACCTTCCACAACCAGGAACTGGACCGCATGCCCCCCTGGCGGCAGGGCGCGGTGACCCTATGGAACCAGGAGGCCTACCGCCGAGTGATGGAGATCATCCGAGCGCACCGCCCGGATCTGGTCCACGTCCACAACACGTTCCCCCTGGCTTCTCCTGCTGTGGTGCACGCCGCCAAGGCAGAGGGGGTGCCGGTGGTGATGACCTTGCACAACTACCGCCTTCTTTGCGTGAATGCCCTCCTCTTCCGCCATGGGCAGGTGTGCGAGGCCTGTATGGGCCGGCTTCCTTGGCGGGGGGCGCTTTACGGGTGTTATAGGAAAAGCCGGGCGGCGAGCGCGGTAGTAGGGGGTATGATTGCGCTCCACCGGGCCCTTGGTACGTGGAACCTTGTGGACCGCTTTATCGCCCTCACGGAGTTCGGACGACAGAAGTTCATCGAGGGGGGCTTCCCGCCGGAGAAAATTGTGGTGAAGCCTAACTTTGTCCACCCCGACCCCGGGCCCGGAGAGGGGCGCGGGGGGTACGCCCTCTTTGTGGGTCGGCTCTCTCCGGAAAAAGGTCTGGGAACGCTCCTTAGGGCCTGGGAGCGCCTGGGAGGAAAGATGCACTTGAAAATCGTGGGGGACGGCCCCTTAGCCCCGGAGGTCCAGGAGGCCCAGAAGCGGATCCCGGGAGTGGAGTGGCTTGGCCGCAAGGCCCCCGAGGAGGTCTACGCCCTCATGGGAGAAGCCGCCTTCTTGGTCTTCCCATCCGAGTGGTACGAAACCTTCGGCCGGGTAGCCATAGAAGCCTTTGCCAAGGGCACGCCCGTGCTAGCCGCCCACATCGGAGCGGTCGGCGAGGTGACCGAGGACGGCCGCACCGGACTCCACTTCCGCCCCGGGGACCCGGAGGACCTGGCGGCCAAGGTGGAGTGGCTCCTCGCCCGCCCCACAGAGCTCGCCCGCATGCGGAAGGAAGCCCGGGCGGAGTACGAGGCCAAGTACACGGCGGAGCGCAACTACGAGCTGCTGATGGCCATTTATCGTGGCGTCTTGGAAGGAAGGCAATAAAATGGGAGGTGCCATGGAGGCGGTCAGGATCCTGGGCATGCGGGTGGACCCCATCAGCTACGAGGAGGCCATCGGGAGGGTGCTCGCCTGGGCGGAGGCAGGAGAGAGCCGCTACATCTGCGTGGCCAACGTCCACATGGTCATGGAGGCCCACGACGATCCTGACTTTTGCGCTTTGGTGAACGCAGCCGACCTCGTTACCCCGGACGGGATGCCCCTGGTCTGGATGCTTCGCAAGCTCGGCCATCCCTACCAGGAGCGGGTTTATGGCCCCGAACTCACCTCGAGGGTGTGTGCGGAAGCGGCGAGGCGGGGCGTGCCCGTGGGATTTTACGGTGGGTATCCTGAAGCCCTAGACGCCCTGGTGCGCAACCTAAGGGCCCGCTTTCCCGGCCTCCGGGTGGTTTACGCCTACAGCCCCCCTTTCCGGCCCCTCACCCCTGAGGAAGACGAAAGGGTAACGGAGGAAATCAACGCTTCGGGCACCCGGATCCTCTTCGTGGGCCTGGGTTGCCCCAAGCAGGAGCGCTGGATGGCCGAGCACAAGGGCAGGGTCCGGGCAGTGATGCTCGGCGTGGGCGCCGCCTTTGACTTCCACGCGGGGCGCGTGCGCCAGGCCCCGGCCTGGATGCAGAAGATCGGCTTGGAGTGGCTTTTCAGGCTTTCCCAGGAACCCAAGCGGCTTTGGCGCCGCTACCTTAGGCATAACCCACGATTCCTTCTTCTGGCCTTTCTAGAGCTTGCGGGAATCCGGAGGTTCGCATGAAAAAAGCGTTAATAACCGGTGTCACAGGACAGGATGGAAGCTATCTCGCCGAGCTTCTTCTCTCCAAAGGGTACGAAGTTCATGGCATCATCCGGCGCTCCAGTGTCTTCAACACGAGCCGTATAGACCACCTGTATCGGGATCCTCATGAGCCGGGCACGCGCTTCTTCCTTCACTACGGGGACTTGACGGACGGCACGGGGCTCAGGCGTATTTTGGAGAAAGTCCAACCTGATGAGATCTACAACCTGGGAGCCCAGTCCCACGTCAAGGTCTCCTTTGAACAGCCCGAGTACACCGCCGACGTGGTGGCCACGGGGACTTTGAGGCTTCTGGAGGCGGTGCGGGACTACGTCCGGGCCTGGGACAAACCGGTGCGCTTCTACCAGGCGGGCTCTTCGGAGATGTTTGGCGCCGCCCCGCCACCCCAGAGCGAGAAGACGCCCTTCTACCCTCGTAGCCCCTACGCGGCGAGCAAGGTGGCCGCCTACTGGTACGCCGTAAACTACCGGGAAGCGTACGGGCTTTTCATCGTGAACGGCATCCTCTTCAACCACGAGTCGGAGCGGCGCGGGGAAACCTTCGTCACCCGAAAGATCACCCGGGCTGCGGGGCGCATCAAGATGGGGCTGCAAAAGAAGCTTTACTTGGGCAACTTGGAAGCCAAGCGCGACTGGGGTTACGCCCCGGACTACGTGGAGGCTATGTGGCTTATGCTGCAGCAGCCTGAGCCTGACGACTACGTGCTCGCTACTGGAGAGGCCCACTCGGTGCGGGAGTTCCTGGAGGAAGCCTTTGGCCTTCTGGGACTGGACCCT
Organism: Thermus islandicus DSM 21543; assembly: GCF_000421625.1. Classification (NCBI taxonomy): domain Bacteria; kingdom Thermotogati; phylum Deinococcota; class Deinococci; order Thermales; family Thermaceae; genus Thermus; species Thermus islandicus. The sequence continues at coordinate 11,517 of NZ_ATXJ01000021.1, forward strand.
TATGTCTACGTGGAGATTGACCCCCGCTACTTCCGGCCCACAGAGGTGGACTTCCTCCTGGGTGACGCCTCTAAGGCCCGGGAAAAGCTGGGTTGGCAACCCAGGGTCACTTTCAAGGAGTTGGTGCGCCGCATGGTGGAGCACGACCTAGAGCTCGCCAAGCAGGAGCGCACCCTGGTGGACGCGGGGCACCAGATCGCCCTTCCGGGGGTGATGGACCGTGGATAAGGGGGCCAAGATCTACGTGGCGGGACACCGGGGCCTGGTGGGGAGCGCTATCCTGCGCCGGCTCCAAGCCGAAAGCTACCAAAACCTCGTCCTTCGGACGCGAAAGGAGCTGGACCTCACCGACCAGCGGGCCGTCTACCGCTTCTTTGAAGAGGAAAGGCCTGAGTATGTCTTCCTGGCTGCGGCCAAGGTAGGGGGCATCTTGGCCAACGCCACCTACCCGGCGGATTTTATACGGGAAAACCTCCTCATCCAAACCAACGTCATTGACGCGGCTTACCGCTACGGGGTCAAGAAGCTCCTCTTCCTGGGATCCAGCTGCATCTACCCCAAATATGCTCCCCAACCCATGAAGGAGGAGTACCTGCTTACGGGTCCTTTAGAGCCCACTAACGAGGCCTACGCCGTGGCCAAGATCGCCGGGATCAAAATGGTGCAGGCCTACCGGCGTCAGTACGGGTTCAACGGCATCAGCCTCCTGCCTACTAACCTTTACGGTCCCGGAGACAACTTTGACTTGGAAACCTCTCACGTCATTCCCGCCCTCATCCGCAAGTTCCACGAGGCCAAGGTGGTAGGGAAAGGCTCGGTGATGGTCTGGGGCACCGGTACCCCTAGGCGGGAATTCCTCCACGTGGACGACCTAGCGGATGCGGCCCTCTTTCTTATGCGTTATTACGAAGGGGAAGATATCATCAACGTGGGTGTGGGGGAGGACTTCAGCATCCGTGAGCTCGCCGAGCTCGTCGCTAAAGTGGTGGGCTTCCGAGGGGAGATCGTCTACGACACCTCCAAGCCCGACGGGACCCCGAGGAAGCTTTTAGACGTCTCCCGACTCTTTTCCATGGGATGGCGGCCCCGCATTCCCTTAGAAGAAGGCCTCCGGCAGACCTACGCGTGGTTCCAGGCCCACGTGGCCGAGGCGAGGGGCGTGGCGTGAAGGTTAAGGCCAAGGCTATTGGCAAAAGGGTGAACGCATCCTCGGCGCGGCCCAGGTTAGCGGTGTTGGGCCTCCTCCTCGCGGACCTCCTGGCCCTCGAGGCCTCCCTCTTCCTGGGCTACGCTACCCGGGAGGTCCTTGGCTTCTGGTTCCCGGCGGAGGTCCCCCTCGATGCCTTCCGCTCCGTGGCCCTAGCCCTGCTCCTCTTTCCCCTCGGGTACGCCCTCGCCGGGCTCTACCCCGGCTACGGCCTCGGGGCCGTGGAGCGGGTGCGGCGCCAAGTGCAGGTAACCTTTGTTTTCTTCCTGGCCCTCATCTCCTGGGACTGGCTCTTCCTGAGGGAGGGCTGGTCCCGGGGGGTCCTGGGGCTCGCCATGGGGTACGCCTTAGTGCTCGTTCCCCTCATGGCCGCCTTAGCCCGGGAAGTGCTGGTGCGGCTTGGGGCCTGGGGCGCGCCACTGGTGATTCTCGGGGCGGGGAAGAGCGGGGCCCTGGTGGCGAGGAGTCTGCAAGCTGACCCCGTCCTGGGTCTCCGCCCCGCAGCCTTCTTGGACGATGACCCCGCCAAGTGGGGGATGGAGGTGGAGGGCCTCCCTGTGCTCGGTAGCCTGGATCTCGCCTCCGATCTAGCCCAGAAGGGCCTTCGGTATGCCGTCTTGGCCATGCCCGGGGTTGGCCGGGAAAGGATGATCAACCTCGTTAACAAGCTTCCCTTCCCCCATGTAATTTTGGTGCCTGACCTTTTCGGCCTTCAGAGCCTCTGGGTGTCCACCCGGGACCTCGCTGGAGTGCTCGGCCTAGAGGTGAAAAAAAATCTCCTTGTGAGGCGGAATCGCTTCTTCAAGCGCGCCCTAGACTACCTCCTGGGCCTTCCCCTCTTCCTCGCCTCGTTGCCCTTCCTCGCCCTCTTTGCCCTCTGGATCAAGAGGGTGAGCCCAGGGCCTGCCTTCTACGCCCAGGAGCGAGAGGGGTACATGGGGCGGACCATCCGCGTGTGGAAGCTCCGAACGATGTACCCGGATGCGGAAAGGCGCCTCGAGGAGTACTTGGAGCGAAACTCGGAAGCCCAGAAGGAGTGGGCGCGGTTCTTCAAGCTAAAGAATGACCCCCGGATCCTTCCTGGGGTCGGCCACTTCCTCAGAAAGACCAGCTTGGACGAGCTCCCCCAGCTCTGGAACGTCCTGAAGGGTGAGATGAGCCTGGTGGGGCCGAGGCCCTTTCCCCGCTACCACCTGGAGAAGTTTCCCAAGGACTTTCGGGCGCTTAGGCGTAGCGTTCTTCCGGGACTAACTGGCCTTTGGCAGGTCTCGGCCCGGAGCGAAGGGGATCTGGAGGTGCAACAGACTCTAGACTCCTACTACATCCGCAACTGGTCCATTTGGCTGGACCTTTACATTTTAGCCCGCACGGTTTGGGTGGTGTTGACCCGGAAGGGCGCGTACTAGGGTAGAGTGGAGCGCGTATGGTGGAGACCCCCCAGGACGAGCCCACCCTTCGGGACATCGTGGGGGTGCTCAGGCGGCACCGGGTGTACCTGTGGACCATTCCCCTCGTCTTCGCTGTTTTGGCCCTCATCTACGGCTTCTTCATCGCCGAGCCCACCTACGCCTCCACCGCCACCCTAAGCGTGGCCCCGGTATAGGTCCAGGCCCAGCTGGAGCAGAGGATCCAGGTGCAGCAGGCCACCCCCATCACCTTTGAGGGGCTAAGGGCCCTGGTCCTCTCCGAGGAGACGGTGGGGGAGGTGTGGGAGGCCCTGCGGAAAGAGGGATTAGGGCTTTTCATCCCACATTCCGCACCCCCTTCACTCCAGCAGGTAATATCGCCCGGCCCCCAGAAGGCGCACCGCGGTCTCGTGATGGGGAGCCAGGTTGAGGACGAGCCACTTGCCCCCCAGCTCCACCAGGCGGACCCACATAAAGATGGGCTTGGCTGTGGGTCTCCCCTTTTGATCCGGCAGGCTGGACCCCGTCCCCTCCAGCCTCCGCCTCAGCTCCCACTCCCCCAGGGCGTACACCAGAAGGGCCAGGGCCATCACCATCCCCAGGGCCATCACCCGCTCGGGCCGCTTCAAGAAGGTGCTCTCCGTAAAGAACAGGGGG
>NZ_ATXJ01000022.1 GCF_000421625.1 Thermus islandicus DSM 21543
AAGGGGTGCCCGTCTCCTTGGTCCAGGACAAGGTCTACTACCACGAGCTGGGGCACGCCTACATGGACACCGCGGACTTCTTTCCCGACCCCTACCGGGAGAGCTGGGGCCGGGTGGTGGAGGAGAGCCTGGCGAACCTGGTGGCCTTCAAGCGGTTCCAGGGAAAGGAGGCGGCCCAGGTGGCCCGGCTCATCCAGGGCCAGCCTCCGGAGTACCGGGGGTACGCCGCGGCCGCGGCCTTCCCGGCGGCCTTTCCCCCCTTTCCGAGGGAGGTGTGGGAGGAGTGGTTCAGGGCGATGCGGGAAGAGTGGGAAGAGATGCGGGAAGAGCGGGAAGAGTGGGAAGAGTGGTGGTGGCGCCACCACCACTTCTTGGAAGACCTTCCGTGGCGGCTCCGGTGGCGGCTCCGCAGGATTCTTGAAGAAGCCCCTTGGCTGGTTTACGGGTTTTCTTCCCCCGGCCTCCTTAGCTCATGGCGGGAGAGCAAGCGCAGGGGTCTTTGGCGAGATCGCCATGGGAGACTCTTCTGGCGAGCAGTTGCGCGAACGCTTTTGGAAGAGGTGATATCGTAGGGTAGCCGCAGGGGGTGTGCAAATGAGGGAAGTTTAGCAGTAGCCATCATCACATAGAGATTGCCGATCTCCTGAGCAGTGTTCATGGGCACGAGTACCAGATTCCGGAGTTCCAAAGAGAGCTTGTCTGGAAGCCAGAGCAAATCCGGCAGCTCCTGGTTAGCCTTGTCCAAGGACACTTTGCTGGAACTCTTCTGATGTTGAAATTTAATCCCATGACACCTCCCTTCGCTCACAGACTGATCTACGGAGTCCCCAGCTCTTCCGGACCTTCCCATCTTACCACGGCTTACTCTGTACTGGACGGACAGCAACGAATTTCCTCGGTGTATTATGCTTTCCGCCACCCAAGCGTCTCCCTTCCTAAGGGGAAGAAGCCCTACCGTTTCTTCTTAAAGTTAGGTGAGCTACTAGATGAAGACTTTGATGAGGCGGTGGCAGCAGAGCCCGAAGGCTCGCCCGAGTTTCGAACCTTGGTTGACGAGTGGATCAGGGGAGAGGCGCTACCCTTTGGCCCCGTTGACCCTTCCTTCTTGCCAGAAGGTGCTTCCCCCCCCTATCTGAAGACCCTCTACGACTTGTTGTCTGCAAGTAGTGGTGCTTTTCTACAGGCCTATCTCATGGGCACAGAAAGCCCCTACCTTCAGGAGCAGGGCAAGCTTAGTGACTTTCTTAGCCCCTTGTTGGACTACGCATTTGTCGCGATCGTTATTTCGTTCTCGTCTATCTTTACGCCCTCAGATGTAATCAGAGTGATAGCTCCTTTGTTTGTTAATGTCAACTCCAAAGGAACCAGGCTTACCCTCTTTGACCTCGCGGTGGCCCACCTCTTTCCCGTGCTTCATGGCCATGTTAACCTCAGGGATTTGTGGAATGATCTACCCACCACCCATCCCGGGCTGGAAACGTTCATTGAAGGCGAGTGGATAGACCCCGACGACCTCCTGCGAATCATGGCTTTGATCACGGGGGGCTCGGTCAAAAAGAACGCGCTCTTGGAACATCTGCACCGTGTCGCAAGCGACCTCACTACGGGAAAGACGGTCACGAGTCCCGCAGGCCATACCTTTACCTCCTTCCGCAACTTGTGGGACGAGGCTGCTTCGTGCTTGGAGAAGGCCTGTAATCGGGTAATCAACGACTACGGAGCGCTCAAGCCCCAGTGGATTCCGTACACCTCTATGCTCGTTCCCCTCGCTGCCTTGATCCACGTGGAGAAGATAAGTCGCGATCCGAATGCCCGTAAGAAGGTGGACTGCTGGTACTGGCATAGTGTGTTCTATGAGCGCTATGAAAAGTCGGTGGATACCACGGCCATGGCGGATTTCCACCAGGTAACCGGCTGGATTCTAGGCACCTCGGACAAACCCTCCTGGATTTCTGGCGCAGTCCCCCCGGGGTTGGACCTTAAATCAGAGCAAGATCGCAAATCCACCATTTTCAAGGCCGTGCTCAACCTGATTGCCTTGGCAGGGGCTAAGAACCTGCTGAACGGTGGTTCTCCCGGAACGAACCTTCAGCTTGACCATATGTTCCCAAAGGATAGCGCAAAACCCTGGTCGAGGCATAAGTGGATTAACTCGGTACTCAACTTCACCTTGCTAGAGTCCAGCGTAAACAAGGCCAAAAAGAGCAAGGATCCGGATGTCTTCTACAGTAGCAACATGGTCCTCGAGCACAGAGCAAGCGGCAGGAGCGTGAGGAACACCTTCCGAAGCCACTTGATAGGACCTGGGGCGGAAAAGGCTTTCTCGAAGGCTTCCAGTACGAGCCCAAGCGCTGTTAGCGAGTTTGAGAAGTTCATTGAGGAGCGCGAGAAGGATGTTCTAACTGCAATCCAGGATCAGCTTTCGCCCTGCGTGGAACCGACTACCTACCCGGACTAGACCGCTGGGCTCCAGCGAGCCCCAAGAGGCGAAGGGGGGAGAGGGGATTGAAGGAAAAGATTTCTAGGGCAGCCTTCTTCCCCCTCACCCCCTCCCGCGGCCTCCACCTGCACCGGTAACAGAAGGCTCAAATCCAGGCTCAGCTTACCTGCGATAAGTCTCCTTCGGCATGGGTAGAAACTCAACTTCAGCCGCTCCAAGACCTGCCTCGCCGCGTACCAAGCGTCAAACAGTACGCCTTCCGGCTGAAAGCCCTGCTCCTCCGCCCACTCCAGCAGGGCCAGGGCCAGATCCAGCTTGCTCTCCTCCCCGAAGTAGGGCAGGAAGGCCAGGGGAATCCGCCGCTTCCCGTCCGTCCAGGCCAGCACCCCCAGGGACAGCCCAAACACCCAAGCCCCCGTGGAGGTATCCCGGGTCTTCTTCAGGCCCAGCTTGCCTGAGCGGCAGCGCTGGATGAGGTAACCTCGGCCAGGGCGGAGGTATTGATGGGGCTTTGAGCTGAAGCTTCTAGAGCGCGCGGAACAGGCCGTGGTATCCTCTTCATTGGGCCTCCCTAGTCACCGGAGGCCCATTTTATCGGGGATCTTCAGCACCGCGTAAGTCCGGTCCTTCACGCAGAGAGCCGCAAACTAGCTCCTAGGGATTTCCACCACGGGAAGGGCCAGGCCCATGCCATAAGGGGTCTTAGCGCCTACCCCACTGAAGAAGGCCAAGGTATGCAGGCGCCCTAGGGCTTCTTGGGCCTCGAGGCTCTCGCTCCAAAGCCTGAGGGTCACCTCCCCGGTGAAGCCGGGGAAAAAGCCCTTACCTGCCTGGACCCGCCGAAAGCGCAGGTTACGGAAGCCCGCGACCTCGATATCCAGGGCAAAGAGCTCCCGCAAGGCCGCTTCTACCCGGGGGTTATAGGGAAAGGGGCTGTGGGCCTGCCACTTGTCCAGAAGCGAGCCCACGATGAGCCGGGGATCGGGCAGAGGGGTGTAGCGGGTACGCCCGCCCGGCTTTGAGGTAGCGAAGACGGTGGGGGTGAGGAAACGCAGGGTGGCCCTTTCCCGCCTCGGGGCTTTTTTTAGTTCTTCCCAGGAAGCAGCTCCGGCGAGGGGATGTCCCTCGCCTGTGGCCAGGACCCGCGCCAGCCGGTATGGGGTGTCTCCCAAGGGGAACCCCTCGGGGGCCATCTCCAACAACACGCGCAAAAACGGCGCGAAAAGTCCATCGTCCAAGGTGGTGAGGCGGAGGAGGAGAACCCCCCTCCTCTCCGAAAGGGGCGCCAAGGTGAAGGGCTTCCGCGGAGCCATGTGGAGCTTCTCCGCAAGCAGAGGATCTATCCGAGAAAGTAGGGTGAAGAAGAGGCCGTGGGCGTACTTGGCGGGGTAGAGGGGAGGCTTTTCCCCGATGAGCTCGAGGACCACGGCCTGCGGCATCAGGTCTCCTCCTCTTCCTCCTCTTCCTCGGCCTCCTCCCCACCCCCAACGGGCTCCACCTCGGCCGACTCCCCCAGGTACCAGAGAACCCGCTTGCCACCCTCCGAGATCTGGTCAGAGTCCAGAACCTCTCCCGAGGTTGTACCGATGCCCCTTGTAGGCGCGAACAGGAGTTGGACCCGTTGAGGGTCCGGATGGCGAATCCGCAAGAAAACCTTAGGGAGCTCTACGAAACCCAGTTCCGGATCGTACTCGTAAGGGTAATCCACCACCAGCTCCCGCCCATAAAGCTCCCCCGAGCGCAAGGGAACCTCTTTCCAGCGTCGGTTACCCTCCTCTCCGTCGGTAAAACGCCGTTCCACCACCTCCACCGGGGTGAGCTCCTCCTTCTTACCGATAAGCCGGTCTATGGGGACCTCCACCTCGTCCTCCCCCTTGCGCAGGCGAACGCTGGGCGTCCAGCTACGGGTGGCCACAAAGCCTTTGCGGTGAAGGGGCTCTTGGGTGAGGTCTAGCCCATAGACATATTCCCACAAGGCTTCAAAAAGGGTTTCCGCCCGGAGGTCCAGGTACCTGGGGTAGCGGATCGCCTCCCGGAGGCGCTCCTCCCCTCCTTCAGCCAGGTCCGTGCCATCCAGCTCCTTCAGGAGTTCCACGTATCCCTCCGGCAGGCCCCCCAGGTACTGGGGATACTCCTGGCCCACCACGTAAGCCTCCCCCCGGCCCTCTCCCCTCCGGTTCACCCTGCCAAGGCGCTGCATGAGGTTTTCCGGGGGGCAGAGGGTGCTGATGAGGACCTCGGCATCCAGATCCACCCCCACCTCTATGGCGGGCGTGGTGATCAAGATGTAGGGTTCCTTGTCCTTGTCCCGGCGCTTGACCTCCGCGAAGACCTTCCTCCTCTGCCCCTCCGCCAGGCGGCCGTGGTAAAGGAAAACCCCCTCTCCCCTAAGCCTCCGGTATACCTCCACCGCTTCCTTGACCTCCTCGAGGGCCACCAAAATCCGCTTGCCCCGATGTTTTTGGACAATTTCCGGGAGGTCGCCCTGCGGACAGTAATGGAGCACCCGGCTTGGCCGCCTTTGCTGGGGATGGTTCAGGATGCCCTCGAGGAGAAGCTCCTCCGTGTAGGTATTAGGCATGGTGGCGCTCATGACCAGGAAGCGCACACCCGCCTTGTATAGCGAGGCGATCAACCGGCGGAAGTTGACCCAAGCAGTGGCCTCGTACAGGTGGACCTCGTCAAAGACAAAAAGTGTCCTCCGGTCGTGGATTCGCCGCGGAAAGGTGTAGGACTTGGCCCCTGCGGCGTAGCCGAAGTAGCGGTAGAGAAGTTTGTCCAAGGTGGTGAGGATCACATCGGCATGGTAAAGGTGCCGCTCCGCGGTGGCCTCCTCTTGGCCATCCGCACCCAAGCGAAAGCGCACCTGCCGGTGACCCGTGTCTACCACCAAGGCCTGCGGCCGCCCCTCTTCTCGGGCCAGGGTTTTGAGGTAGCGGCGGAAGCGCTCCTCCAGGTCGTCCACCAGGCTTCGCGTGGGCAGGACGAAGACCAGCCGCTCCCCCCGGGCCAGCGCGGGAAAGGCCGCGGCCTCGGTCTTGCCCGTTCCCGTGGGGGCGAGGAGGAGGTGCGCCGGACTTCCCCTGGCAATCTCAAAAACCTCCTTCTGGAAGGGGGTGGGCTTCAGGGAAAACTTGGCGTAAAAGGCCTCCGCGTCTTCCTCCCTCCTCGCCCCACCCGCCCAGGGCCTAAGGCGCACCCGGCGCTCCTTCCTCTGGAACCCTTCGGGTTCCTTTCCCTCCTCCAAGGCCTCTACCAAAGCCCGCCCCCAACCCTCCACTACCTTGGCCTCCTCGCCCCGGTAGGGGTGGAAGTAGGCCAAAAAGTCCAGAAGTACCTCGTCCTCCCGGAAGGGCCAGGGGTCTAGGAAGAACCCGTCCTCGCCGTCGGGGAAAAGATCAAACTCCACGAAGGAGCGGACCTCCCCCGCCTTTCCCTCCCATAGCCGCACCGCGAGTTCCGCTTCCAATTGATCGGCCATCATGAGGAGGAAAAGGTCCTCAGGGAAGCGGTGGGCCAGGCCTTCCGCCACAAAGTCCGAGGCCGCGCTCACCACCTCGGGGGTGGAGTAATCGTGGTGGCCGCGGATCAGGGCCTGGGCGTAGGGGTCTTTCACCTCTTGGGCGATCCGGAAGCGATGCCCGCGAAAGCTGTAGGTGAGCCTACCCTTTTCTTCGGTTATGCGGAAGGTAAGCCGCTTGCCATCGTCGTGGTGTTCTGCTGCCAAGAACAAACGCTCCTTGGTCTTGGGTGAAAGCGCCAAAGGCGCCTCCCCTTCCCGCCACGCCTTCAGGAGCTGGACCACAAGCCCCTGATGGTGGGAGAGGGGCTGGAAGCCCACCTCCTCCGCTAAGAAGAAGACCCTGCCGATCCCTTCACCCATAAGTCCACCAGATCCCAGGCGAAAAACCTCCCTTCCAAGGAGAACCCCCTGGCCCGGCCTCGCCCCTCCGGGAGGACGAAGTACGCCCCTTCGTACCCTGTGACCGGGCTTGGCTCGGGGCTTGCGGGCTCAGGGTCCTCGCCCTCCCCAAAGGCAAAGCGGTAGATGGGATAGGCCCCCTGAACCCGCCCCTGCCACTTCTCTGCCCTCACCGGGGTCAAGGGCTCGTCCTCACGCTCCTCAGGATCTACTTCGCGGGGCTCGCCCACGGCCTCGAGGTAAGCGAACCCCTCTTTGCCGAGCTTGGCCCCGTAACCCTCAAGCTCCAAGAAGGGCGTGAGCTCCTCTTCCTTCTCGGCCAAGACCGCCCCCAGAAACTCTTCCACCACGAGGTATTCCCAGGTGTGCAGCTGAAGATCCCCTCCCTTGGGGGGGCTGCCCTGTCGGCGGAGGCGGCTAAACTCGCTGTGGTTGAGCGTCCGGGGCCCGTGCCGGTGAGTACGGTGGATCCTCCACCCCCCCACGGGATAAGCCCCCAAGGGCACATACCGGCGCGGGAGGACGTAGAAGCAGGGACTGTTCCCCTTCCTTTGATCCGGGGGAAGAAGGCCTGCTTGGGCCCAGAAAAGACGCCTCAGCCACCCGGAAAGGGTGGTAGGGGGAAGGAAGGGGTACGTCGCGATGTCCAGGATGGATCCGGGAAGCACCCGGAAGGTAAGGGCCGAGGTGGGTCGTATGTAAAGGGGTACCACAAACATAACTACTTGGAGCCCTTTGGCATAGCCAAATCTGGCAGGTCTTGACTCACGAAAGCTTCGGCCAGGCGCCGGAGCTCCTCTAGGGCCTCTTTCCCCTGGTAACGACGGAACAGCGCCTCCCCTTGGGGAGCGTCCGCCGCCCGGCGCCGGAACTCCGCAAGGGCCTCGCCGGGATCCTTGAGCGTGGGAGGGAGGACCACCCGCCGCCCTAGAGGAGCCTTGTAGCGGTCCAGGACCAGGTAAGGCCCGAACTCCCCGTCCTCATAGAAATCCAGCCCCTTGGGGTTTCCAGCCCCAAGGCGGGGAAGGCTTTTGAGGAAGGCGTAGGCTACCGGTCGGAACTCCTTCTCGCTGGCGGAAAGAACGTGGTTATAAACGGGGAAAAGCAGACCAGGAGCCCCATACTGCCGCTTGAAGGGCTGAGGCTCCTCCCCCGATTCCCTTCTAAGGTTGGAGGGGTGCATGGCCCGCTGCTTCTCTAGAGGCTCCAGGCCAGGTATGGCCACCCCGCCCCCGTGGGTAAGCCGGCCAATAAAGGTGGTTCGTTCTCTACCTCCCTTCTTCTCCGTGACCAAGGCCCCATAAACCCGGCAGATGGGGCAGTTTTCATCGCCGCAGGTGTTGGGAATGCCGCAGTCCAGGAGGTCGGTAAGAAAGAAGTGCTTCCCGTCCCTTTCCACGGCAGCGTAGAGGAGCTCCCGCCGCTCCACCCCCCGGCGTTTAGTAGGGGAAAGGTAAACCCGCTCGCTGCCGTCAGGGAGGATCACCGTCTCAATGAGGTTCACGTTCACCTGGGTTTCGTGACCGAAATAGACCTCCTGGGGTGCGTAGAGCACGGCGTAGATGTCCCAGTGGTAAAGGGGTTCCGTCTGGGGGCTGAGTCCACTTGCCATCCTAATCCTCCTTTCCCATGCGGATGTACTGGGGGAACCTCGAGGCCAAGCTCAACCGCACCTCGTAGATGAAGCTCTCCCACGCCTTGCCCGGATAACGCCCTGCCAGATGGGCGTAGACCCGGTGAAGATCGTCTTGGGAAACCACCAGGAAGCGGCTTTGGGAGTCTTCATCCTCCTGAACCGCGGCCCCCGCCTCCTGGAGGAGCCGCATGGCCTCCCGGTAGAAAAAGGGACCGCTGGATTCGTAAAGCCGGGCCTGGGTGCTGTCCAGGCTGTAAGCGGCCACGTAGAGGAAGTTCCCGGGTCGCCCCAGGTTGTCTAGAAGCCTCACCACTGCCCTTTTGGCCTCCTGCGTGTTCCGGCCCACCTTGCTCTCCACGTACCCCACCCAGGCACCGAGGAGCCCTGTGAGTCCCGCTACGTCCCGGAAGCGTTGGGCTAGATCGGTTTCTTTCATATCCACCCCCCTCTCTGCGTTTAAAAGAAGCGCGTACCTTTGCAGGCCCTCGTCCAAAAGGCGTGGTTCGGCCACCCGGCCGTAGCGACGGGCCAGGGTGTAGAGGGCGTGCCAAGGAAGGTCTCCAAGGGCGTAGCGCAGGGCCTCCCCCAGGTCGCGGTTGACCGTATCGCCCTCGATAGGCCGGGAACCAAAGGCCTTTTGCAGGACGTGAGAAAGCCACAGCGCCCTAGGGAGGAGGGGGATCTCCTTGGCCCCCTCCAGCAGGTAGAAGGGGAAGCGCTCCAGCACCTTTGCGTTCACTTGGTCACCCAAGGCCTGGAGCGCGTAGACCACACGGCCGTAGGCTTGGCTAAGGGGCCTTCTCCGTTCCACTGTGGGGCTATTGAGCTGGATATACCGTCCAGCGGCTACGTGGAGCGTTCCCGTAACGAAGAGACGCACGAAGTAATGGGCCGCCTCCGGGGCCTCGTACGTTCCCACCCGCACCAAAACGCTCCCCTCCCCAGGCTTGATGGGGGAAAGAAGCGCGAGGGCCGCGCAGGAGAGGCAGACCCAGGGTTCTTCCTGGCCGCTGCCGCTTTGCAGGCGCTGGCTGGGGCTGGCGAAGACCAGCTTGCTCGCTCTTATCTTCCCTTGGCTTAGGGAACCGCCACAGCCATAGCAGACGCCCGCCTTGTCCCCCGGGTCCCTAAAGCGCAAGGGCAAGGGAGTGGCCGAGACCAAGGGGAGCACCTTGACTTTCGGGTCCTCAAGGCTTAGGAGTCGGAGAAACTCCTCGAGGATCTTAGTGAACTTGTTGCCCACGGCGGTGCTGAGCTGGTTTTTAGCCACGGCACCGAAACGAGACAGGTAAGGCCTAAGCCTCTGGATGGCCTGGGGTGCTTCGGTTTCATACGGGTCCAGCCACTTCCAGAACAGATCTAAAGGGTCCTTATGGTCCTTATCTAAATGGTCCTTAACCCGCTCTAAACCCTCCAACCCGCTCTGCTTCCTTGTGACCTTTGCCAGCTCCTCCCACTTTCCTTTAAGCGCATCCGCGTACTTTTTGCGCTCTTTTTCCTGGGCCTGCCGCAGCTTTGTTAGCTCACTGAGCCTCTTGGATCTCTGCGGACCCTCGGGAAGACCGGAAGCCTCAGCTTCCAAACGGTCTATCTTCCGATCCCGGTCCACCAGGCGCTCCTTGACCCCAAGCAGGCTGGCCAAGTACCAGGCGGCAAGGAAATCCCGGGCCCCCAGGGTGACCACAGGCACCTTCGGGGCGCTGATCCCCCGCGCGGCCAGTTGCACGGAGTTCAGAAGGGGTAACAGCCTAGCGGAAAGCCCCTCCAGGCTGAAGGCCTTTTCAATGTATTCACTCCAAATACTCTGGATGTCCAAGGGCGGGGCTTTGCCGCTGACATACACCTTTACGCACCCCACCCCCCGCTCCACCACGGGGTAGCCTCGAGCATCAAGATGCTCCAGGAACGCCTCTATCGCCACCTCGTAAGCGGCCCGAAGCTGAGCCTCCCCGGGAAGAGGAGGGAGGTACAAAAGCCTGTCCCCGCCGCTAGGGGCAAAAGATCCTTGCGCCCTCCCCGGCGCGGTGCGCAGATGGCGTAGATATTGGGGCCCTATCCGTTCTAGAAAAGCTGAAAACTCCGCGTTATCCGTCCACTCTTTGCAGTGCAATAGGGCATCCTTAGGAGCTGCACCGTGGTGCACGTCGGCCACGAGCCGCTTGGCCTGAGCCAAAGTAAGCGGTTCTGCCGTTACCTGCCCCATACTACCCCCAGTCTAGGCCCGCCGTGTCACCCCTTCCGGTGACAAATTGGCCTCCACCGCGCCCCTTGCCCAAGCCACCACCCGCTTCCTTAGCTCCTCGGGTTCCAGCACGGTAGCGTGGGGCCCGTAACCCACGATGAAGTGGACCAAGTCCTCGGAAAGGGGCACTTCCACCTGCCAGACCACGCTCCCATCCGGAAGGTCTTCCACCACCTGGGTGGGATGACGACGGGTGCGGCGGATGAAACCAGCCTTTACGGGGCTGAAGCGCACCCTGACCCGCACCGGGGGCCCCTCATTGGAGAAGGCCCGGAAGCGGCTTTGGGCGTAGGCCCTTACGTCAAAAGCGGGTTTCTTGAAGCGCTCACGGGTAAGTCTGAGCTCCAGGATCTGGTCCAGCCTCAGATCCTTTACGGGGTTGTGGCCCGCCTGTCGGGAGTTGTGGTTGGCGCCTACCAGGTAGAGGTGAGGGTCCCAGGCGATGAGGGCATAAGGGTCAAAGCGGTAGGTCTTGACCTGACCTTTGGCGTTTTTGTAAGTGACCTCGCAGGTGATCCCCTTGCGAATGGCCCGCACTGCCCGTTCAAAGAGCCCCTCGGGGTACTCGTCGGCAAGAGGGGTGTAGATGAGGGGTTCTTCTCGGGGCGCAGCCCTAAGGGCCAGATCCCCTTGCGCCAGGCGTTCCAAAGCCTTCTTGGCTAGAGGGGTAAGGGGGGTTACCCGCTCCACCGCGGCCCTTAGGGCTTCGGCCTCCTCCAGGGTGAGGCGGAAGACCATCTCCGGGGAAGCCTCGAGGCGCATCCACCCTGGGGGAACCTCCGGATTTTCCCTGTGGGTCTCCACCCAAACCCCGAGGCTCTGGGCCTTTTCCCGCAGGCGGTACACGGTCTGCCGGGCCACTCCCAACCTGATGGCAATCTGTTGCACGGAAAGCCCCTGGGGGTGCTCCCTAAGAACCTGGACAAAATCCGGGAGGCGGCTTTCCATGTGTAGCATCATCTTATCCCCAAAGCCCTTGCCCGGCAACGGTACCCCACCTGTGCCCCAGGGAGGCTCAACGAACCTGGATTCCTCCCAGCACCTTCACCTTTTGCGTCAGCCCGTCAAGGGGACCCTCGCCCTGCGGCAAGGCCAACGCCTGAGCGCGCGTCCGGGAAAGGGAAAGGGCCGCGGAGAGGCTTCCTGAAGAGTACGCGGTGATGTCGTAGCTACCCCTGAAGGTCTCCCCTTGAAAGGTACCCCTGACCAGAACATAGCCGTTAGGGGCATCCACGCGCCAGCTGGCCTCCTGGCCTGAACGGCTACCCCGAACCTCCCCCAAATAGTTCCACCCCGTAGACAAAAAGGCGTAGTGGGAACCCGAAAGAATCCCACCTTGGTCGCGCAGAACGAAGCGGACGGGGACGGAATCGTACGGGTAGCTCCGATTCGTGGCCACCCCCTCCCAGGTGCCGCTCGCGTTGTACTCGCTCCCGCTGCAGGCGGCCATCCCAAGGGCAAAAAGGGCCAAAACCCACCTTAAGCGTAAACCCTGCCACATGGGTTCCACCCTATAGACCCCGTGTCCCCACCTTCAGTGACAACTCTGCGTCACCTAAAGGGGCGACAACGGTGCGGTAGGCGTAAGGCATGGGCCACGCAAGAGGCCATCCCGACTACCTACCCCTCTCCAAGGTAAACACTGTGGTCTACTGCCCTCGGCGTTTTTACCTGGAGTACATCCTGGGTGAGGTCCACGCCAACCACCATCTGATTGAGGGACACTACCTCCACCAAAGGGCCTACACAGAACCGGGGGAGGAAAGCGGACTTTGGGCTTGGTCGGACCGGCTAGGGCTTGTGGGGGTGGTGGACCGGCTGGAGTGGCGGAGAGGGGAGGCCTGTCCGGTGGAATACAAACTGGGACGGGCCCACGAGGAAGCCCACTTCTCCGACGCCGTGCAGCTCGCGGCCCAGGCCCTGTGCCTTTCGGAATCGCGGGGCATTGAGGCCAAGCGGGGTTTCGTCTACTACCATAAAAGTCACCTCCGCCGAGAGGTGGTCTTCACGCCGCAGCTCTTTCTCGCGGTGGAGGAGGCTGTGGCCCGGATGCGGGCCCTTCTTCAGAGTCAGATCCCTCCAGGAGTAGAGGTACCTCCTGCCAAATGCGAGGGGTGCAGCGTGCGGGAAGCCTGCCAACCCGAGCTATGGCGGAAGGGGGTGGCCAGGTGGGTGTAGTCTACGTTCTGGAAAGCGAGGCCTACCTCTCCAAGGAAGGGGGCACCCTCAAGGTGACCCGGCGGGCCGGACGGGAAGTGCTCCTGCAAAAACCCCTCATCGCGGTGGAGGAGATCGTGATCCTGGGCAACGCGGTGGTGACCCCGGCCCTCCTTAAGCACTGCGCCCAAGAGGGCATAGGGATTCACTACCTCTCCCTTACCGGAACTTACTATGCTGGGCTCACCCGCACTCCGGCCAAGAACGCTCCTGCACGGGTGGCTCAGTTCAAGGCCTACCTGGAACCCAAGCGGAAGCTCGCCCTCGCCCGGCGCTTCGTGTTAGGCAAGCTCAGAAACGGCTTGGTACTCCTGAGGCGTAACGGTGCCCCTGGCTGGGAAGCCCTGCGGGGCGCCCTTGCCGAGGCCGAGGGGGCCCAAGACGAGGATGCCTTGCGAGGGGTGGAGGGATTGGCCGCAGATGCTTACTTCCTGGCCTTCGCTAGCCTCTTGCCCGAAGGCTTCCAGTTCACCGAGCGCAGCCGCCGCCCACCTCGTGACCCGGCCAACAGCCTGCTTTCCTTAGCCTATACCCTGCTGGCCAAGGAGTGTGAGGCCGCCCTTCATATCGCCGGGCTGGACCCCTACGTGGGATTTTTGCACGAAATTCGCTATGGTCGGGCTTCGTTGGCCCTGGACCTAATGGAAGAGTTCCGTAGCATCCTGGCGGACTCGGTGGTGCTCACCCTCCTCAACAACCGCCGCCTCACCCTCGAGGACTTTGATGACACCGAGGGCTACCCGAGGTTGCGCAAGGAAGCCTGGCCTAAGTTTCTACGGGCCTGGGAAGAACGCCTTGCCGAGCGGGTGCGCCACCCCCTCCTGGGCAAGAGCCTTTCCTACCGCAAGATCCTCCTGGCCCAATCCCGCATTCTCGTCAAGCACCTCCTAGGGGAGTTGCCGCAGTACGAACCCTTCACGGTGCGATGAAGGAACTTTACCTCGTCATCGCCTACGATACCCCATCGGACTCGAGGCGAGTTAAGCTGGCCAAGCTCCTCAAGGGCTTTGGCGAAAGGCGACAGTATTCCCTGTTCGAAGCCCGCCTTACCCGCGAGCAGTGGGCCCATCTCAAGGGAAAGCTAGAGGCCCTGGTGGACAAAAATGAGGACATCCTGGCGGTGTACTTTCTACCCCCAGAGGCGGTGGAGCGGACCTGGAGGATCGGTCACAAGGGCCTTAGGCGCCTCGAGGATCCAGAGTTCGTTTAAGGCAAGAAGGGGTGTGGCAGAGCCATTTTTACCCCCCACGGCTAAAACGCAAGAGGGTGTTAAACCTTCTAGCTTAGTCCGCGCATGCGAAGGACACTTAATGGCCACCCCTGGACCCAATCAACAGTTCACGCCCTTCAGAAAGGCACTCTTTAAGGTTCATGACTTCCTCTTTTTTTACTTCGCGTGCGCATGTGTCCAGGACAAGATTAAGCCTCTTTAGCCTTCGCCTCTCCCCCTTTCAGGGCTTTACCCAAAACTCCTTCCTCGCCCTCCCTTAGCCTGCTTCAAGAGTTCTTGGGTGACTTCATAGTTGAGCAGGCGAACCAGGCCCCT
>NZ_ATXJ01000023.1 GCF_000421625.1 Thermus islandicus DSM 21543
TTCTTCCGGCTTTTGAAGACGGGGCTGGGGCTTGAGACCTTCCAGGTGCGGGGGCTTGCCCGGATCCGGAAGGTGGTGGCGGTTTTGCTGGGGCTGGCGGTGTTCCTTTGGGAAGTTGAGCGGTTGGGGGATCCGTTCAAGGGGTTTCTTTTGCAGCTCGGGGGCAAGCTGGGGCTGCCCAGCGAGAGGGATGGTCCGTACCTGCTCCTGAGGGGCCTGGTTCGCCTGCTCAACTATGAAGTCACCCAAGAACTCTTGAAGCAGGCTAAGGGAGGGCGAGGAAGGAGTTTTGGGTAAAGCCCTGTACCTTTTCCCTTGACAGGGGGAAGGGGGACGGCTACACTAGCCTTTGGCGTTTGGGCCGCTAGCTCAACCGGTAGAGCAACCGACTCTTAATCGGTGGGTTACAGGTTCGAGTCCTGTGCGGCCCACCATACCCCCCGGGATCGCCCGGGGCCTTTTTATGATGGGGCCCATGGACCTACCCCAAAGCCCCTTGGACCTTCTGGCCCTGGACCTGCCCCAGGGGGAGCCCTGGGGTTATGCCTTTGCCCAGGCCCTTCTCAGGGCACCCTGGGCCTGGCGGGCTTTAAGACCCACCCCGGGCATCCTGGAGCTTATCCAGAAGGACCTCGAGGCCCGCTTCCTGGAGCTGGAGCGCCTAAGGAGGGAGTCCCCCCTGGAAAGCCTAGGGGAGCGGCCGCCCCACCCTGCGGAGGAGGGAGCCCTAAAGGCCCTTTTGCACCGGGACCCCGGGGCCATGGTAAGGGTGCTCCAGGCCCACGGGCCCTGGCCCTTTGCCCTTTACCGCGCCTTCCGCTTTGACGGAACGCTTCACCCCTTGCCCCGCCCCCGCCTCCCCCGGCCGGACGAGCTCGTGGGCTACGAGGCCCAGCTACAGGCCCTCACAGAGAACGCGCGGCGGTTTCTCCAGGGCAAGCCCGCCCTGCATACCCTCCTTTACGGAGCCCGGGGTACGGGAAAGAGCACCGCGGCCAAAAGCCTCCTCCACCTAGAGGGGGCGAGGATGGTGGAGGTGGAAAAAGGAGCCCTCCCCCGCCTCGAGGCCCTCCTGGAGAGGCTCGCCCTCCTTCCCCACCGCTTCTTCCTCTTCCTGGACGACCTCTCCTTAGACTCCGAGGACGAGGCCTTCCACCACCTGAAGGCCCTCCTGGAGGGGAGCCTCGAGGGGCCGCCCGAGAACGTTCTCCTCCTCGCCACCTCCAACCGGCGCCATCTGGTGCGCCTCGGGGAAAACCCCCTTCCCGGGGAGGCCCCCGAGGCCTGGGACGCGCTTCAGGAGAGCCTGGCCCTCGCCGAGCGCTTCGGCCTGGTCCTCACCTTCCCCCCCTTTGACAAGGCCCTCTACCTGAAGGCGGTGGCCCACCACCTGGGCCGGACCCTCACGGAGGAGGAGGCAAGGGAGGCCTTGCGCTTTGCCCTAGCCAGGGGGTTCTCCGGACGGGTGGCAAGGCAGTTCGCCCTCACGCGGGCCTGAGGGCCCCCTGGTGCCGCAACGCCGCCTCCACGAAGCCAGCAAAGGGCGGAGAGGGGCGCATGGGCCGGCTCTTGAACTCGGGGTGGCTCTGAAGGCCCAGGAAAAAGGGGTGGTCCTTAAGCTCTATGGCCTCCACCAGGCCTGCCCCTCGGCCCTTCATCCCGGGGGTGACCCCGGAGATCCCCAGGCCCGCCCTCTCCAGCTGATCCACATAAAGGGGGTTCACCTCATAGCGGTGGCGGTGGCGCTCCAGGGCCTCCTCCTTGCCGTAGAGGCGGTGGAGGAGGGTGCCCGGCTTGATGCGCATGGGCCAGTCCCCAAGGCGCATGGTGCCCCCGAGGCCCTCCACCTCTAGCTGCTCGGGCATGAGGTCAATCACGGGGTGCGGGGTGTAGGGGTCAAACTCGGTGGAGTTGGCCCCCTTGAGGCCGGCCACGTTCCGGGCGAACTCTATGACCGCCACCTGGAGGCCCAGGCAGATGCCCAGGTAGGGGATGCCCTTCTCCCTCGCGTACTGGGCCGCCCGCACCTTGCCCTCTATCCCCCGCACGCCGAAGCCCCCCGGGACCAGGATCCCGGAAACGTCGCCGAAGGCCTCGTCCAGGTCCGCCCCCTCCAGGCTCTCGGCGTCCACCCACTTCACCTCCACCCGGGCCCGGTTCTTGATCCCGGCGTGCTTTAAGGCCTCGAGGAGGGAGAGGTAGGCGTCCGGCATCTTCACGTACTTTCCGGCGATGGCGATGCGCACCGTGCGCTCGGGGCTCTTGAGCACCCGCACCGCCTCCTGCCAGAAGGCGAGGTTAGGGAAGACGGGCTCCAGCCCCAAGGCCCTTTCCACCGCCCGGCCCAGGCCCTGCTCCTCCAGAAGAAGGGGCACCTCGTAGAGGTGCTCCACGTTGGGGCTGGAGAAGACGTGCCCGGGGCGGACGTTGGTGAAGAGGGCCACCTTCTTGCGCACCTCCTCGGGGACGGGCTTCACCGAGCGGAGCACCACGGCGTCGGGCTGGATCCCCACGCCCCGAAGCGTAGCCACCGAGTGCTGGGTGGGCTTGGTCTTGAACTCCTCGCTGGTCTCCAGGTAGGGCACCAGGGTCAGGTGGATGTAGAAGGTGTTCCCCTCCCCCTCGTCAAAGCGGAACTGGCGGATGGCCTCCAGAAAGGGCAGGCTCTCAATGTCCCCCACCGTGCCCCCCACCTCCACCACCGCGATCTCCGCCCCCTGCTCCTCGGCCACTTTGCGGATCCTCTCCTTGATCTCGTCGGTGATATGGGGGATGACCTGGACCGTCTGGGAGAGGTACTCCCCCCGGCGCTCCTTCTGGATCACCGAGAGGTAAACCTGGCCCGTGGTGAGGTTGTTGCCCCGGGAGAGGTCCAGGTCCAAAAAGCGCTCGTAGTGGCCGATGTCCAGGTCGGTCTCGGCCCCGTCGGCGGTGACGAAGACCTCCCCGTGCTCGTAGGGGCGCATGGTCCCCGCGTCCACGTTGACGTAGGGGTCAATCTTAATGGCCGTCACCCGGTAGCCCCGCGCCCGGAGGAGGGCCCCCAAGGAGGAGGTGAGGATCCCCTTCCCGAGGCTAGAGACCACACCCCCGGTGACGAAAACGTACTTCCTGGGCTTTGCGCTGGAAACCCCGTCCACGGGTCTTCAGCCTACCACATCTGGCCAAGGAGGGCGGGTGTGTGGTAGAGTTTAGTTTGGCGTTCTTGCGGGGTCCCCCGATCCCCCGTCAAGAAGCGGAAGCCTCGCCCTATAGACCCTTAAGAGGCTAAGGAGGCCCCTGGTGAAGACGTACGTGCCGAAGGAAACGGAACCCCGCTGGGTTCTCATTGATGCCGAGGGGAAGACCCTGGGAAGGCTGGCCA
Source organism: Thermus islandicus DSM 21543 (assembly GCF_000421625.1). Taxonomy (NCBI): domain Bacteria; kingdom Thermotogati; phylum Deinococcota; class Deinococci; order Thermales; family Thermaceae; genus Thermus; species Thermus islandicus. The sequence goes on from NZ_ATXJ01000023.1 coordinate 3,365, forward strand.
CCCAGATCGCTACCCTCCTTCGGGGCAAGCACCGCCCCGACTGGACCCCCAACCTCCCCATGGGGGACTTCGTGGTGGTGGTAAACGCCGACAAGGTCCGCCTCACCGGGAAGAAGCTGAAGCAGAAGATCTACACCCGCTACAGCGGCTACCAAGGCGGCCTCAAGGAGATCCCTGCCGAGAAGATGCTTGCTACCCACCCCGAGCGGGTGCTGGAACACGCCGTGCGGGGGATGCTCCCCAAGGGCCCCCTGGGCCGCAGGCTCTTCAAGCGCCTTAAGGTCTACGCCGGGCCCGCCCATCCCCACCAGGCGCAGAAGCCCGTGAAGCTGGAGGTCAAGTGATGGAGCAGTACTACGGCACCGGAAGGCGCAAGGAGGCGGTGGCCCGGGTTTTCCTCAGACCCGGAAGCGGAAAGGTCACCGTCAACGGAGAGGATTTCCAGGACTACTTCCAGGGCATTGTCCGGGCGGTGGCGGCCCTGGAGCCCCTGCGGGCGGTGGACGCCCTGGGCCGGTTTGACGCCTACATCACCGTACGGGGCGGGGGCAAGAGCGGCCAGATAGACGCCATCAAGCTGGGGGTAGCCCGGGCGCTTCTCCGGTATAACCCCGACTACCGGGCCAGGCTCAAGCCCCTGGGCTTCCTCACCCGGGATGCCCGCGTGGTGGAGCGGAAGAAGTACGGCAAGCACAAGGCCCGCCGCGCGCCCCAGTACTCCAAGCGCTAGAGCCTTCCCTCACCCTGCCCCCGGGGCCTCCCCGGGTGATTTTTCCCCGGATAGGGGCCCGCCGGGAGGGAAGGGGCCCCCGGCCATACAGGGGACGCCCCTCCCCCTAAGCCCGGGAAAGGGCCTTAAGGAGGCGGGGAAAGGGGCAGAGGGGACAGGTCCTCCCCCAGGCGCAAGACCCCCACCACGCGGCCCCGGTGGAGGACAAAGCAGCGGTACTCCCCCGGCAGGGCGACCACCCATCGCGCCAGGGAAAGCTCCTTCAGGAAGGCGAAGGGCCGCCTGGGGAGGGGCCTCCCCTTAAGGGGCCCCAGGTGAGGGAAAGGCCTTCCCCGCTCCACGGCCAGGAGGAGGAGGGGCCTCTCCTGGCCCAGGAGGACCAGGATGGTGCCGTCCTCCCGGTAGAGGGCTAAGACCTCGAGGCCCCGGAGGACCTCGAGGCACCGGGCCCGCGCCGCCTCCGGCCCCGGACCCTCCCCCAGGGCAAGCCCCAGGAGCAGGAGGAGGACGGGCCCGAGGCGGCGCACGGCAGGACCCCTAGAACCCCCGCTCCGCGGAGATCAGGGCGAGGGCGGCCCAGGAGAGGAGGAGGGCCCGCCCGGGCTCCTTGTCCAGCCGGCCCTTGGCCTCGGCGATCAGGTCCCTCACCAGGGGGTCCTGGCCGCGGTAGTAGGCCAGCTCCTTCTCGGCCCGCTCCAGCGCCTCGGGGGCCCGTTCCTTGACCCTCCGGGCCAGGGCGTGCCGGAGGGCTTCCCAGCGCTCCACGCGGGGATGGTGCCCCTCCCTCGGCGCGGGCTTGAAGCCCTCGGGGGCCCCTTGGGCCGCCCGGTAGAGGAGGAGGGCGGCCTCGGCCTCGCGGAGGGCCCGGAAGTAGGCCTTGGCCTCGTGGCTCCTCTCTGCCCGGGCCTTCACCTCCTTGGCCCAGGCGAGGAGCTTCTCCTCCCCGCCTGCCCGCTCGGCCACCCTCTCCAGCCGGGAGAGGGCCCCCGCCGCCCGGGCCTCCATCCGGTAGTCCGCCCGCTGGGCCAGGGAAAGGCCCGCCAAAAGAACCAGCGCACCGAAAACCGCTTTCTTCACCTCCCATCACCTCCCGAGGCCCAGGCTAGCCCTCCTCCCCAAAGGGTGCACCGGGGGAAACCTTAAGGGAGGCCAAAGGGAGAAAGAGCCCCACCGCCGCCCCGCCGCGGTTCTCCGCCCGGGCCTTTCCCCCGTGGGCCCGGGCCACGGCGGCCACCAGGGCAAGGCCCAGGCCCGTCCCCTTCCCCCCGTGGACGAAGGGCTCGAGGACGCGGGGCAGGAGGGGCTCGGGGAAGCCCGGCCCCGAGTCCACGAGCCAAAGCCACACCCCCTCGCCCTCCCGCACCAGCCTGGCCCGCACCGGGAGCTGGCCGTGAAGACGGGCGTTTTCCAGGACGTTCTCCACGGCCAGGGCCAAAAGCTCAGGGTCCGCTGGAACCACGCCCTCCCCCTCCACGGCCACCCCGCGCTCCTCCAGGAAGGCCCGGAGGTCCAGGAGCCTCGGGGAAAGGGGGTGGGCCTCGAGGCGGGAGAGGCGGAGGAGGCCAGCGAGAAGGGCCTCCATCCGCTCCGCCTCCCGTAAAGCCCCCTCCAGGGCCCTGGGCTCGGGCCTCCTCTTAAGCACCTCCAGGAAGCCCTTGAGGGCGGCGAGAGGGTTACGAAGCTCGTGGGAGGCGTGGTGGGCGAAGCGCCGGGCCGCCCTCTCCTTTTCGGAAAGCTCCCCTAGGAGGCCCACCACCCGCCGGAAGAGGGCGTTCAAGGCTGAGACCACCGGGCGGAGCTCGGCGAGGCCTGGGTCGGGCAGAGGGCTTAGGTCCTCGGGGGAGCGCTCCCTTAGCCCCCGCTCCAGGCGCCTTAGGGGGCCTAGGAGCCAGGAGAGGGCAAAGGCGGCGAGGAGAAAGACCAGTAGGAGAAGCCCCCCGCCCCAGGTGGCGTAGAGGAGGAGAAGCCGCCTCCCCAGGCCCGAAACTCCCTCCAAAGGCACCGCCAGGCCGAAGCCCAAGCCTTCCCCCGGCAACGCCACGTAGAACGCCCCCCGCCACACCCCCTGGTAGGGCCGCCCTTCCTTGAGGGCCTGGAGGAGCTCCGGGGGCAGGGGCCAGGGGGCGAGCTGGGTGAAGCGGGCCTCCTCCCCCCGCACCACGAACCCCACCCCGCCGCCGAAAAGCTGGCTCAGACGGAAGAGCTCCAGGAGGAGGGCCTCCTCCCCCCTCGGTCCTTCCTCCTTAAGGAGGAAGAGCCGGGTGAAAAGGGCCCGGCTCAGGTCCTCGCCCGCCGCCCGCTCCGCCTCCTTGGCGGAGAGCCAGGCCAAGGGCAAAAGGAGGAGGAGGAGGGCTAGGAGAAGGAGGGCGAAGAGCCTTGCCCTAAGGGAGGAAAAGGCGGTAGCCATGGCCGCGCACCGTCTGGATGGGATTGGGCTCCCCCAGGGCTTTTCTGAGGACGGAGAGGTGGACCTCCAGGGTGGCGGGCTCCACGGGCTCCCCCCAGACCCGAAGCATCAGGGCCTCCTTGGAGAGGACCTCCTCGGGGGCCTCCAGGAAGGCCTTTAGGAGGAGGAAGGCCTTGGGGGAAAGGCTAAGGCGCCTCTCCCCCCGGAAGGCCTCCATGCGCCTCGGGTAGAGGCGGAGGTCCTTGTAGGCGAGCACCTCCTCCCGCCTCCGGGCCCGGCGGGCCAGGGCCTCGAGGCGGGCGAGGAGCTCCTGAAGGCTATAGGGCTTTACCAGGTAGTCGTCCGCTCCCGCTCTAAGGCCCTTCACCCGCCACTCCACCCCCTCCAAGGCGGTGAGCATGAGGACGGGCACCTCCGAGCGGGCCCGGATCTCCTTGAGGAGGGAAAACCCGTCCCCCTCGGGCAGGAGGACGTCCAGGACCACCGCCTCCGCCCAGGGAAGGAGCTCCAGGGCCGCCCTGGGGCTCGCCGCGGAGCGCACCTCGTGCCCCTCGAGGGAAAGCCCGAGCTCCAGGGCCTCCCGCACCCCGGGGTCGTCTTCCACCAGGAGGATCCTCATACCGGGTTCTTCCAAAGGGAAAGGGCGCGCACCGGGGCGTAGACCTCCAAGGGGGGAAGCGGCTCGCCGGTCTCGAGGTCTAGGCGGTGGATGCGGGTGCTCCCCCGCCGGGCGGCGTAGAGAATGCCGTCCAGGGGCAAAAGCTCCACCAGGCTCATCCGGTCCTCCCCCTCCAGGAGGGGCAAGGAAAGGGAGGAAAGAAGGGCCCCCGAGAGGTCCAGCACCCTCACCTTGCCCGCCTCGGCGTCGTAGACGTAGAGCCTTTCCTCCCCGACGCCCACGCCCCCGAGAAGCCTAAGGGCCTCGCTTTCCTTGGAACGTCGGAAGGCATACCGGGAAAGGTAGCGCCCATCCAGGGAAAGCCGCTGGACCTGGCGGTTGCCGTAGTCCAGGACAAAGAGGTACTCCCCCGAGGCCACCAGGGCCTTGGGGTCCTGAAAGGTCCCCCGCCCGGGGCCCTGCCCCCCAAAGCGCCCCTGGTACTGCCCCAGGAGGTCCAGGCGGCTTAGGGTGGCCGTCTCCCCGTCCAAGACGAAGAGAAACCCCCCGGCCACCGCCAGGCCCAGGGGAAAGAGGAACTCCCCGGGCTTCATCCCGTAGGGCCCCGCGGAGAGGAGGAGCTCCCCTTCCGGAGAAAAGCGGTGGAGCATCCGGGCCCCGTGCTCAAAGACCGCAACCCAGATGCCCCCCTCGGGGTCGGCGGCCACGGCCAGGGGCGGGGCGGGGAAATGCCCCTTGGCGGAGCCGATGCCCGAGATGAGCCGGCTGGCGGTGCCTTCCAGGTCCAGAAAGCGGACGGTCCCCTTCTTGGCCTCCACCCCCAGGAGGAGGTAGTAGGGGTGGGCCAGGCCCCTCTCTTCCTCCCACGGCCCCTCGAGGACCCGGATCACCTCCTCGAGGCCCGGGCGCTTGGAAGGGTCCTTCTCCAGCATCCTGAGGGCGAGGTCGGAAAGGGCCTGGGGGATCTCGGGCTTGAGCTGCTTGGGGGGGGTGGGCACCTGGAAGATCTGCTGGTGGATCACGGTCTCGTACCCCCCGGTGAAGGGGGGCTGACCGGTGAGGGCCTCGTAGAGGACGATGCCCAGGGAGTAGATGTCCGAGCGGTGGTCCAGCTTCTGCCCCTTGGCCTGCTCGGGGCTCATGTAGACAGGGGTGCCGATCCGGGCCCCGGTGATGGTGAGGCGGGTGAGGACCTTGCCCGCGGCGATGCCGAAGTCCATGAGGCGCACCCCCCGGGGGTCCACCCCGTCCTCCCGGAGGGCCCCCTTCAGGACCATGACGTTCCCCGGCTTGATGTCCCGGTGGACGATCCCCTGGGCGTGGATGTGCCGGAGGGCGTCCGCCACCCGGGCCAGGATGGCCGCCGCCTGCTTGAGGTTCAGGCGCCTTTCCTCAATGAGCCGGTCCAGGCCCTCCCCGTCCAGGAACTCCATGGCGATGAAGTGAACCCCGTCCACCTGGCCATGGTCGTAGACCTTGACGATGTTGGGGTGGTCCATCTTGGCCAAGACCTCCGCCTCCCGGTGGAAGCGGCGCACAAAGCGGGGGTCGCCCACAAAGCGCTCCTGGGGCACCTTAAGGGCCACCAGGCGGCCCGTCCTCTTGTCCTTGGCCTTGTACACCGTGGCCATTCCCCCCACCCCCACCTTCTCCAGGACCTCGTAGCGCTGGGAGAGGCTCTGGACCTCCTCCGTGGTCTTGGTCCGGGTGGGGCGCTTCTCCCGGGAAGCCTGCCGCTTCGGCGCCCGGCGCCTCGGGCCCAGGTAGAGGCGGGGGGCGGCCAAGGCCCCCAGGGCGAGGAGAAGCCAAGGAGCGGCCGCCTCCGGACGCATCCCCGAAACCACCCCTACCCCCGAGAGGGCGGCGAGGAGGAGAAGGAGGGGCCAAGGGCCGAGCCGCACCGCAAGGAGGGCGGTGAGGAGGACCAGGAGAAGGGCAAGGAGCCAGATCATCACTCCACCCGAAGGGCCACAGCGGTCACGTTGTCGTCCCCCCCGCGGCGGAGGGCCTCGGAGAGGAGGGCCTCGAGGCTCCCCTGCAGGTCCTTGCCGAGGGTCCACTCCTCTTCGGGTACCAGGCCGTAAAGCCCGTCCGTGACCAGGAGGACCCCCTCTCCCGGGGACAGGCGCACCCCCTTCAGGTCAACGCGGGCCTCGGGCAAGCCCAGGGCCCGGGTGAGGACGTGGCGGTAGGGGTGGCGCTCCGCCTCGGTGGGGGTCAACACCCCCTCCTTGAGCCGCTCCGCCACCCAGGAGTGGTCCTCGGTCAGGCGGCGGAAGCCCCGGGGGCCGAAGAGGTAGGCCCGGGAGTCCCCGATGTGCCCCACCACCCCCTCCTTAAGCCAGTCGGCGTAGAGGAAGGCGGTGAGGGTGGTCCCCATCCCCCGCCTTCCCGGCTTCTCCGCCTCCCGTTCCACCCGCCTCTGGGCCAGGGCGAAGGCCTTCTCCATCACCCGGGAAAGCCCCACGGCCGGGCGCCCGCCCCTCAGGTGCTCGGCGTAGGCCCGCGCCGCCTCGGAGAGGGCCTCTATGGCCAGCTTGCTCGCCCACTCCCCCGCCTCCATCCCCCCCATGCCGTCGGCCACAGCCAGGAGGAGGAGGTACCCCGGGGGCACCTCGAGGCGGAGCACCCGGTGGAAGTCCTCGTTGTTCTGGCGGCGGCCCACGTGGGAGGCGGCGGCCACCTGGAAGCGGGGGGCGAAGCGCATCGCCTCCATTGTATAGGATGGAAGCGTGGAGCGCCTTTCCGACCTGGTGGACCTCTACGAGTACCGGGTGGAGGACCTGGCCCAGGGCCGCTCCCCCAAGGGAGGGAAAAGGGCCCTTTTGGAGCTCCGGGCCCTCCTGGTCCAGGCTAGGCTTCCCGCCCCCCTCGCCAAGCGCTTCCGCCAGGCCGACGCCCGCTTCCGCGCCCTGAAAAGGGCCGCGGAGCCGTCCCCGCCCCTGGACCTCCCCGCCCTCCTTCCAGGGGAACCCGAGGAGAAGGAAGCCCCGGAAAAAGAGGTCCTTCGCCGCCTGGCCCTGGGGGTGTGGCGCCTCCTGACCGCCAGGGAGGTCCGGGCCCGGGCCAAGGACCTCCTCACCGGCCGCCGGGAGGAGCTGCGCCTGGTCCACGCCTTTTTGCAAAACTACCTGGCCTACCGGGAACAGGAGGCGTTCCGGCGGGACTTCAACCTCTCCCGCTTCGCCCCCACCCACCCCATCCCCTCCCTCTCGGAAAGCCTGGCAGACCTCGAGGACCCCCGGGTGGCGGAGGCCCTCCTCCTGGAGTACCTGGAGACCGTCCTCCACCTACCCAAGGACCTCCCCCTTCCCCCGGAGGAAACCCGCACCTACGTGCGCCGCTTCCTCCACCGCATCCTGGAGTGGGAGGAGGCCTACGGCCTCCCCCCCAAGCGGGACCTCCTGGCCCTAAGGCGGGCCCTGGAGGAGGCCCGGCGCCTGGGGGCCAGCGAGAAGGAGATCGCCCGCCTGGAGGAGCGCCTTAAGCAGGAGGCCCAGGAGGAGCGGCGGCGGGAGCTCCTCTTGGAGGAGGAAAGGCGCCGCTTCCGGGTGGCCTCGGAGAAGGTGCTCGCCCTCCTCCAACTCCTCCCCACCCCCCAGGGGGAAACCCCCTGGCCCGAGGTGCCCGAGCCCGGCCGCGTGGGGGAGAACCTCGCCACCCTGCCCCTTGCCCCGGGCCGCGTTCCCCTCGGACCCCTGGTCCTCACCCTGAGCCAGGTGGAGGGCCGCTGGCACCTGGGCCTGGCCGGGGAGGACCACCCCCTGGAGGGGGCCCTGGTCCTCCCCTGGGAGGACCTCGAGGTCCTCGCGGTGCGGGAAGGGGACCTCCTCCACCTGAGGCTGGAGGCCCGGAGCGGCCTCAGGCTTTACGAGCTCCTCGCCGAGGGGCGGGTGCTCGCCCTGCTCCTTTCCCCGAAGGGGGATTACGCCCACCTCCGCCTCCTCCGCGCCCTCTCCGCAAGGCTCAAAGGGGAGTTCCGCCCCCAGGAGTTCGGCCCCCACCTGGCCGAGAAGTACCGCCTGGCCCAAGAGGAAGCCCTCTTAGACTTTGCCCGCAAGGGCCTGGAGCTCACCACAAGGCGCCTAGGGGGCACCCCCCCCGAACCCCTCCTCCTCGAGGTGGGCCGGGCCCTGGGCCTGGAGGGAGAGGCCCGGGCCCTGGCGGAGGCCCTGAAGGAGTACCTAGGCCGCCGCCCCCCCACCCAGGAAACCCTGGGGGGCGAGGTGCACTTCCTCTCCCTCTCCCCCGAGCCCATGAGCCTGAGGGTGGGGCATACGGTGCTCTTCCTGCGCCTCAAGGAAGATTCGGTCTACCTAGGGCAGGCCGGGGAGGTGCCCCGGCGCCTTAAGGACCTCGGGGTCTACCGGCTGCCCGAAGGGACCCTGGTCCTGGCCCGGGAAGGGAGGCGCTTGGCCTACCTGGTGGTTGGAACGCCTTGACGCTGAGGGCCTCCCGGGTATACTCCAGGAAGGGGTCTATGAAAGTACTTAGGCATCCGGCTTTCGCCCGGCTCTTCCTCTCCTACCTGGTCTCCCAGGCGGGAAGCAAGGTCCACCGGGTGGCCTTGCTGGTTTTGGTCTACCTCCTCACGAAAAACGCCCTATGGGTTTCCCTGGTGCTGGGGGTCCAGCTCCTCGGCACCGTGGTCTTCTCCCCCCTCCTCTCCGCCTGGGCCGACACCCAGGACCGAAAGCGGCTTCTCGTCTGGTCAGACCTCCTCAGGGCGCCCCTGGTGGCCCTCATCCCTCTCCTCGGGGCCAAGAGCCTCCCCGTCCTCCTCCTCCTCGTCTTCCTCATGGAGCTTCTCCGCGACCTCCACGACCCCATCCAGAACGCCGTGGTGCCCGACCTGGTGCCCAAGGAGGAGGTGGACGAGGCAAACAGCCTCATCCTCCTGGCCGACCGCCTCTCGGAGGTGCTCTTCGTGGGGGCGGCGGGGGTCTTGGTGGCGGCGGTGGGGCCCGCCTTCGCCTTCTACCTGGACGCCCTCTCCTACCTGGCCTCGGGGCTCCTGCTCACCGGTCTCCCCTCCTTAAGGCCTCAGCGCCTCCCCAAGGCGGGGTACCTGGAGCGGGTGAAGGAGGGCCTGGGCCACCTCCTCCACCACCCCACCCTCCGGCGCGCGGTGGGCACCCTCTTCGCCGCCGCCTGCTTCGGCTCGGTGGAAACCGCCTTGGGCGTGGTCCTGGCCCTCAAGTGGCTCGGGGTGGGCTCGGCAGGCTTCGGCCTCATGGAGGCGGCCATGGCCCTCGGGGCCATCCTGGGAGGGCTTGCCCTACCCCAGATCCTCAAGCGGCTGCCCCGGGAGCGGCTCTTCCTCTACGCCCTCCTCTTCTTCGGCCTGGTTGAGGCCTCCATGGGCCTCTTCCCCATCTTCTTCTGGGTGGTGGCGGCCTTCTTTCTGGCGGGCTTTTTGAACATGGCCTTCATCGTCCCCGCCCGCTCCCTCCTCCAGCTCCACACCCCCCAGGAGCTGCGGGGCCGGATCTTCGCCGCCTTCAGCGCCGTGATGAACGCCGCCGTGCTCCTCGGCACCATGCTGGGCGGGGCCTTGGAAGGGCGGATTGGGGCCCCTCTGGTCTTCCTCCTGGCGGGGACCGGGGTGGCCCTGGCGGCGGGGTACGTCCTCCTCAGGGGAGGGATCCCGACCCCAAAGGAGAACCCTGGGGCCGCCTAGGCTTCTTTCAGCCAGCGGGCGGCCTCGAGGGCGTAGTAGGTGAGGATCCCCTGGGCTCCGGCGCGGCGGAGGGCGAAGAGGCTTTCCAAAACCGCCCTTCGCTCGTCCAGCCACCCCTTCAGGGCCGCCGCCTTCAGCATGGCGTACTCCCCGGAGACCTGGTAGGCGAAGAGGGGCTTCGCGAAGCGCCCCTTGAGGGCGTGGAGGACGTCCAGGTAGGGGAGGGCAGGCTTCACCATGAGCATGTCCGCGCCTTCTAAATCGTCCAAGGCTGCCTCCCTCAAGGCGTCCCAGAGCCCCGCCCGGGGGTCCATCTGGTAGCCCGAGCGGTCCCCGAACTGGGGGGCGCTTTGGGCCGCCTCCCGGAAGGGCCCGTAGAAGGCGGAAGCGTACTTCACGGCGTAGGAGAGGATGGGCACGTGGGCAAACCCCCCCCGGTCCAACGCCTCCCGGATGGCCCGGACCTGCCCGTCCATCATGGCGCTTGGGGCCACCACGTCCGCCCCCGCCTGGGCCTGGGAGAGGGCGGTCCTGGCGAGGAGCTCTAAGGTGGCGTCGTTGTCCACGTAAAAGCCCAGGGGGCCTTCCCGGACCACGCCGCAGTGGCCGTGGTCCGTGTACTCGCAGAGGCAGGTGTCGGCGAGGACGAGAAGCTCGGGGAACGCCCGCTTGAGGAGCCCGATGGCCCGCTGCACTACCCCGTCCTCGGCGTAGGCCCCCCTCCCCAGGGGGTCCTTGGCCGCCTCGGGCAACACCCCGAAGAGGACGACCCCGCCAAGGCCCGCTTCCAAGGCTTCCTCTCCCACCCGCGGAAGCTCGGCGAGGGGGTGGCGGAAGACCCCGGGCATGGAGGGGACCTCCTCCCGCTCCCCGCCCTCCTTCACGAAGAGGGGGAGAAGGAGGTGCTTAGGGGAAAGCTCTACCTCGGCCACCAGGGGGCGGAGCAGGGGCGAGCGAAGCCTTCTTGGGCGCTCCATGCCTCCACTATACCCTGCCCCTTGACGTGGGCCGGGTTCGGGAGTTCTTTGGAACCGACATTCCGCACCCCTCTTCCTTGGCCTTAGGATTTTGGGATGGAAACCACACCCGACCT
>NZ_ATXJ01000024.1:0-6584 GCF_000421625.1 Thermus islandicus DSM 21543
TGCCACCCAAGCATACTGGAACCATGCCACTTCGGTGGAGCTGGCCCTGGGGGCCTGGGCGGAGGCCAAGGCCTTTCTCCAGGCCCAGGTGGGGAGGCTCCCCAGGGCCCTGGTGCACCAAGACCGTCAGCCGCCCTGGGGGGTCCTTTCCTGAGCCACGCTGCTGAGGGACGGGCAGAGGTTTTCCTACAGCCTGATGGGGGCCAGGGGCGTCACGCGAAGCGTACGTTTTCTCCGGTGGTGGAGAGCTTTTTTGCCCGGTTCAAGGGGGAGGGGCGGGACCCGTTTTTAGCCTTGGGGAGCTAAAGGAGGTGGTGGAGGAGCGGCTACGCTACTACCACGAGCGCCGGTTGCACTCGGGGCTCGGTTATCGGACGCCAAAGGAGGTGATGGCGGTAGACGCGGAGGCTCTGGGGAAAGAACTTGGGACATCACACGGGAGGCAGGGTAAAAGTGTCTAAGTTTAGGGGGCTGGATCACGAGCTCCCAGAGCGTTTCTGCTGCTCCCGGGACCTACTCCACTTCCGCCACCGCCGAGGTTTCGCTCTCCCGTTCTTGGCTTCAGCCCGGCTCCCCAGATCCAGACCCCCGAGAGCCCGGAGGGCCACCCCCCGGGGGGAGGATCGGGAGGGGGGTGGTGGAAATCCCAGTAGCGTTATTCAGTGGAGGGAAATCTACGCCCTTCAATCCCTCTCCCCTGCCCAGGTCACGGTGCCTCCTGGTGGGAGTGCCTCCGTAACGGCGAGCGACGCCGTGGTGCCCGGGACCCTCTGCTACGATCAGGAGTGCCGGAGCGCCCCGCCTGGGATCCACGTAGCCCCGCGGGATAGCGTGCTCACGACATAGACGAGAACGTGCACAGAAACCTGTCCATCGGGCTCCACCGGGACCGTCACCGTCACCGAGTACTGGCGCACGGTGAAGACCTGGAGCCCGGGCGCGGGAATGTTCACCACCCAGTTGTAGTTGCTCCCCCTGTTGGTGTGAGTGCAAACCCCGTACGTGTTGCGAGTAGACTGACTGTGGAGGTGAGCGGATGATCAAGCAGGCTTCCTTCCTCTTTTCCGTGCTCCTTTCTACCCTGGCCCTGGCCCAGCTTCCTGTGGACCCTCTGGACGATCAGCGTTTCGTGGAGCTGGTGACGGCAGCCCGCTACCCGGAGGCTTACGCGCTGACGGAAAAAGAGCCGGCTCGGTTCGCCCACTGGTGGGCCTACATGACTGCGCGCACCGTTCCACCTTGGGGTAGCAATCTGACCCCCATCGAAGCCCACGTGCGGGCTACGGAATGGGCCTGTCGGTACCGCGAGTTCAACGCTGAGGCCGCCGCCTTTTGCTACTACGAGATCCAGCTGGTCCTCCGGTGGAAAGACCAAGACCCCCGTTATCCTGAGGCGCTGAAGGGGGTCAGCCTTCCCAACCTCACAGCCGCGGAGGCCCAGCAAGCCCTGGAGTCCTTGGCGGCAAAAGGGGTGTCCTTGGCGGTCTTTAGGGTGAAACGGGGGGAGGAGAGCGCGCTCAAGGACCTCGCCGAAAACCGCCCATACTCCTTGGGCGGACAGCTGGCGGCCGGGACCCTGGCCGATATCCTCTGGCGAAGATACGAGGGGGAGAAGGCTGTGCAGTACGCCCTCAAAGCGGCGGGCACCAGCGCGCTCGCCGCGGGCATCTTGGCCTGGGGGGAGTACACGGGCACGGGGGTGAAGAAGAACCAGGACACGGCCTGCCGGCGGGCCAACTTCTGGGCGGTGCGCTCTTTGGCGCATTCTGCCCTTTTCACGTTGGGGCTCTGCTACCTGGAGGGGGCTGGAGGATTCCCCAAAGACCCCATCGAGGCTTACGCCATGTTCTGGCTTGCAAAGGACGCCATCGGAGGGTACGTGGGGAAATACCTCTCCGAGCTAGAGCAAACCCTGACCCCAGAGCAGCGGTTGGAGGGCCGCCGTCGTGCCGCCAAGTACTTCCAGTGAGCGCCGCTGAATCTTACGGGTCGCCCTCGAGGTCGCCCTCCTCCTTCTCGCCTTCGCCCCCCTCTGGGTACCCCGGTTCCGCGCTTTCCTGGAGAGCCAGGCGAGCCTGGAAGCCGCAGTCCAGGCCTGCGCCCTCAAGGGCGAAGCGGAGTCCTTTTTCTGCTACCGCGAGGTGCTGCAGCGCGCCGTGAAGCGCTCCGGTCCGCAACGGGCAGCGGAGCTTTGTGGGTCGGTGGAGGACCCTACCTGCGCCCAAGCCTTCGGGGCCTTGGCTCCCAACCAGTCCTGGTGCGCCTACTTGCGGGGAACCTACTGGCCAGGGTACGCGTTCTGCCTCGCAGCCTCGTGTCGGCGCTAGCCCGCTCCTTCGCCATTTTCTTCCTTGGGGGGCTCCTGGGTTTTTTGGCCCTTGCCCCCCTCCCTTCCTTTGGTTGGGACTTCGACTACTCGTTCAGCGCGGACAAGGCCCTCAGGGGCGACTGGGCCCAGGTGTGGCGGAGCATAGGTCTGGGCGATGCCCATCCTCCCCTGTACTACCTGGCCTTCCGCGCCTGGATGAGCTTGGGCGGCCACGCCCGGCTGGACTCAGGGGTTTCGGATGCCGCCATCGACTGGAGCTACTCCCTCTCCCTTCTAGGCTTCGTGTTTCTCTCCGGAGCCCTGGCCCTAGCCTCCTGGGACCTGCTGGGCCCGTGGGGAGCGATGGGGGCGCTGGGACTCCTTTTTCTCTTCGGGGACGCTCCCTGGGCCCCGCTGCTACGCATGTACCCTTGGGCGGCCCTGTGGGTCCTATTGGGGGCTTGGGGCTACCTCAGGGGGCGGGTTTGGGCGGGAAGCCTTGCGGGAACCCTGGGGCTCTACACCCATTACCTCACCGGCATCGCCCTCCTGCCCTTCGCCCTTTACGCCTTGGCCCGGTCGGGAAGAAGGGCGCTCTTGGGGTTTACCCCGTACCTCCTCTTCTCCTTCTGGGCCCCCTACCTTTTGTGGCAGGTTCAGCACGGGAGGGCTAACCCCGACATCCGCCCGGAGCCGGAGGCTCTCTTTAAATACTTCTGGTTTAAGTGGCCCCCGGACCTACTCCTCCTCCTGCTGCTCGTAGGAGGGGTGGGCCTAGCCCTCAACCGGGCCTACCGGGAGCGATTTCTCCCCGTCCTCCTCCTGCCCGTGGCCTCCCTGTACGTGTGGTACTTCTCTTCGCTTTGGCTCAACACCGTTCTAACCCGCTACCTCTTTGTCTTCGCCCCCTTAGTGAGCCTAGGGGCGGCGGCGGCTTTGGCCTGGCTACCTTCCCTAGCCCGCTGGAGCGCCGCCCTTCTCCTCCTGGGGGTAGGCCTTCCCCTTGCCAGGTACAACCACCCCTACCTTCCATGGGAGGACCTCACCGCCCACTCCCGCCTGGCGGCGCGGTACCTGAACGCGGGCGTGGTCGATCGGTTTCTGATCGATCCTGGAACGCGCTTCTCGAGCTTCCTCGTGCACATGCCCGGGGAGAAACGGCTGGAGGAGATCTCGGATCCGCTCGTCCTCCTGCGCTACTGCACGCACCCCCGTCCCCTCCTCGCCTGGGAGTACCGGGACCAACGCCCCGAGGCGAGCCAGGTACGGGCCCTCCTGGGTTGCTGGAAGGGCAGGGTCCGGCGTTTAGACCCAATGCCTCCCGGGGTGTACCACCGGGGAAGCCTCTACCTTCTCCTTCCCGAGGGGATCAGCGAAGGGCAAGCCGATAGGGAAAGAGCTGGTCTTGAGAGGCCACGGAGAAGCGCCAGGTGACGCTGACCCTTTCGCTTCCGAAGAGGGCGGTTACGGAAGCCCCGTAGCTCGGGGGGCGAGGGGTTTCGGGGGACCGCCACAACCAGACCAGCGGAAGGGCGCACCAAACTGAAGAAGGAGCCTGAGGCCGAAGAGGGCGGGCTACGCCCCTAGCGGATCTCCTGGAGCTCGTAGGCGGGGGTGAGGCGGAGGGGCCTGAGCTCGCTCTCCGAGGCCACGCGGAAGCGCCAGGTGAACTCCCTCACCTCGCTCCCCAGCTTCACCTTGAGGTAGGCCTCGTAGGCCGCCCCAGGGGTGAGAGGTTCGTGGGGAAGGGCGAAGACGGCGCCTCGGCCGCGAAGGATGTTAACCGCCACCTGCCGCCAGTGGTCCCGTTCCTCCCAGTACTGCAGGCTACCGTAGGCGCAGAGGGGGTTCACCGCCCCGTCGGAAAGGCGGGTGAGCCTGGCCTCCAGGACCTGGGTGTCCACGGGGGAGGAGGGGAAGGTCTGGAGGGAGAGGGGGAGACCGATAGGGGAGCGCACCCAGCCCGTTCCATCGTCCCAGCTCAACCCCTCCTGGGTCAGGAAGGGGCGGACCTGGGGCATGGAGGGGGAGGTGCAGGGGGCGGTGGGGTTGGGGTTTTCCCGGCCACCGAAGCGGTTAAGGGCCACGGGCTTGTCGGGGGCGGGGAAGAGCTGGGGGGAGGTCGTAAGGGTCCCCCCATAGAGGTTGGGAAGGTTAACCCAGGTGCGCCCCCACCCGTCCCCATAGCCCGGAACGGACCCCACGTCCTTGTAGACCCCGAAGCCGCCGTTTACCGCGCGGGGGTCGATCATGTTCAGGCGGTGGAAGGGGGCACTGATCCACCAAGAGATGGAAGTTTCCTCAGGGGACCAGGCGGGCTGACCGTTGTTCTGCCGAAAGGTAGCGTATTCATTCCCCTTCTGCCCCGCGCTCGCCCCCTCTGGGCTCGAGAAGGGCTGGGAGAGGTCCTCATCGTGGGGTAGCTCGTTGGGGTAGTTCATCGCCCTGTACCGGCTGTGAAGCCAGGCCCAGAAGCTCCACTCGGGGTCCTCCTTCACCTGGGGGAGGCCCATGTAGTCCCGCCAGAAGTTCCAGGCCTCCATTCCCGAGCGCTCCCCGGGGGAGAGAACCTTGAGGTAGAAGGGTACCACCGCCTCCACCGCCTTCCCCGAGCCGTCCCGCCCCGAGAGGACGAGCTCGTACTTGAAGGGGCCCTGGGGGAGCGCCCCCGCGTCCACCTGGAAGGTGAGGGTGGCGCTTGGGTTCCCTGGGGTCAGGGTGTAGCTCCCCGTGGGGTGGGCCACCCCGGGGTAGCGGCTCGCATCCCAGCCCGGGCAGTTGGAGGTCCCCTTGGCGCAGGGGTCGGCGAGGCGGAGGGTGAGGGTGGCGGAGGCCACCTGGGGATCGTTGAAGGCCGCCTGCACCGGCACCTGGACCTGGCCCCCGGGGGCTGCGGTCTGGAGGGGGGAGGGAACGCCCAGGGCTCCCGTGAAGGGGGGAGGCGTGAGGCCGGGCAGGTTCAGCTTGCCGCAGGCTACGAGCAGAAGCGTGGCCAAGGAGAGGAGAACCTTGGTCTTCGCCATAATAGCGGGATTTTAACCTGAGCTTGGATCCTCCGGTGGACCCACTTGGACTTCCTCCCTGGGAAAGCGGGCGTGCAGAGTGTACACCCGCGTCACCCTCGAGGCCAGGGCCCCTACCCAGATCAGGGCGTCCCCGGTGAGGTAGCGCACCAGGAGGCTGGTGGCCGCCAAGGTCTTCACGCTTCCTCGCAGGAAGCTCGCCAGGTCCGATGCCGCGCCTCCGGCCAGGCTCCTCGGAAACGGTACCCCGGATCCGGTTCTGGAGCAGCCCTTTGAGGGAGGCCTTCTGGGGCAGGGGAAGGAAGTAGAGCTCCACGTGGTCCCCCACCAGGCGCTGGGCCACCCGCCAGCCTAGGGACCTACCGAGTAGGTCATGGTATACCTTCTCGCTTCAGTGTAATCCAAGCCGGCCCCGCTTCCAGGTTGGGGGCACCGCCATTGAGGCTTGCTAGGGAGTATTCCAAAGGGAGGATGGCCCCGAGAGGCCCGGGTGCGGAGGGGGCATCCCCTGCACGCCCGGCCAGCCACCCGGGCCCCTGGCGGAGGGTTTTCCCCGTCCGCCGCTAAGCGGGGCTTCCCTCGAGGGCCAGGAACTGGGGGAAGGCGCGGTGAAGGGTGACCAGGGTCAGCGAAGCCACCTTGGGGCCGGCCTCTCTGGCGTGGCGGAATTTGGACCGCTATGCGGAGGATTTTCACCCCTGGAGCGCCTTGCCGGGGTGCCGATGCCTTACGCCCTGCTGGCCTCGAGGCCCGCTCGGCTCCTGGACTGGGCCGTACGCCCCCGTCCCCTCGGCCTCCCCGCCACCACCCCCAAGGGGTACTTCCCCTGCGGGAGGTCCTCTACCGGGTGCGGACCCTGCTCCCCTGGCAGGCCAACCTGGGCAAGCGCCTGGTCAGAAGCCCTAAGGTCCTGCCCACGGACCTGGGCCTCGCCCTCCACGCCGCGGGGCTTGACGGGGCCCGCCTCGAGGGGGACCCCACCCTCCTTGGGGAAGTACCTGGAGGCCTTCGTGGCCATGGAGGTGGTGAAGCAGGAGGGCTACGCCGAGGTGCCGATTCCGGGGCTTCAAGGTCCTGCCTCCGGATCCGCACCGCTTAGACCGGGACGGGGACGGGGTGGGGTGTGAGGGAAGGTGATTCACATTAGCCACTGACAGCTTCAGCCGTCAGCTTCGTACGGGTATGAAGCTGACGCGGAACCCTCTGGAGAGCCATTAGTCGCAATCCCCTTACGGGGCTAAGTGGTTTGCAAC
>NZ_ATXJ01000024.1:6594-16029 GCF_000421625.1 Thermus islandicus DSM 21543
TTGGCCAGGGCCTGGTAGGCTTGGGCCTCGTTCCCCTCGTCCTGGAGGTTCTCCTGAACCGGGATGCTCCCCCGGTAGCTGGGGCTTTGTGCCCCCGGCTGGGGGTTCTTTCCTACCTGGGCCAAGGCCAAAACCCCCACTGCCAAGACACCCACTGCCGCCATCGCTGTCTTCTTCATCCCTTACCTCCTTGCCTGCGGGGATTTCCCCTCAGGACGCCCTAAGGGTAAGGGGGGAAGGTTTCACCCAGGTAACAACGGGCTGGAGGCGGGGGCAACCCGGCCGAGGAAATCGCCGCCTCACCCGCCTGGGGCCGGAGGTGGCGGAAGCGAGGCGGCTTGGGGAGCTTCTCCTTTCCCGATGGGAGGTGGAGAACCGATCGTTTTGGGTGCGGGGGGTGGGGGCGTGGGTGCTGGCAGGGCTCTGGGCCTTCCTGGTTTCCAAGCTTCACGGGGAGGGGGTGGCAGCCCTGGAAATCTTCTCCTTCAACCCCCTCTCCGCCCTGCGCTTCCTGGGGCTCTATGCGGCATAGCGGTCAAGTCTGGGGGCCCTGGGGGAGTGCCCCCGCGTCCACCTGGAAGGTGAGGGTGGCGCTTGGGTTCCCTGGGGTCAGGGTGTAGCTCCCCGTGGGGTGGGCCACTCCGGGGTAGCGGCTCGCGTCCCAGCCCGGGCAGTTGGAGGTCCCCTTGGCGCAAGGGTCGGCGAGGCGGACGGTGAGGGTGGCGGAGGCCACCTGGGGATCGTTGAAGGTTGCCCGCACCGGCACCTGGACCTGGCCCCCGGGGGCTACGGTCTGGAGGGGGGAGGGGAGGCCCAGGGCTCCCGTGAAGGGGGGAGGCGTGAGGCCGGGCAGGTTCAGCTTGCCGCAGGCCGCGAGCAGAAGCGTGGCCAAGGAGAGGAGAACCTTGGTCTTCGCCATAATAGCGGGATTTTAACCTGAGCCTGGATCCTCCGGTGGACCCACTTGGACTTCCTCCCCAGGAAAGCGGGCGTCCAGGGGATAGACCCGTTTCACCCTTCTGCATCCGGAGATGAAAGCCTCTAAGGCACCCCCACTCGCACCCCCGCCGCAGGGGGCGTGGCCTCCGCCTCTCCCCGGGGCTCCTCCGGGTCTAAGAGGCCGTCCCCGTCCCCGTCCAAGAAGGCGAGGAGACGGTAGGGCTCGGGCCTCAACCCCTCCAGGCGGAAAGGCCCCCCTGCCTTCGGAAGGGTGAGGGTCCGGCAGGCCCCCGAGACCGGGCAGGCCTCGAGGACCACCCGGGCGGCCACCTCCCCCACCTGGACCTTGGCCTCTGCCTGGGCCGAAGCGGCCCTAAGAAGGATCCGGTAGCTCCCTGGGGGCGTGCCCAAGGGGGCCCGCACCCGGAGGTAGGCCGGGCCCTCTGCGGGGTTGGGGGCGAGATAGGCGGTAAGTCCCGGCGCCTCCAGGGCTACCCGCACCGGATAGGGGGCGAGGACCTCCACGGGGAGGCTTCCCTCTTCCCCGGGCCTCAGGGCCAAGGACCCCTCTACCCGGAGGGCCACGCCCCCTCCCCGGAGGGCCTCGAGGGCCCCCAGGGCGTCCAAGAGGCGCCCCTCCGGGGTGGCCCGGCTTCCCGCGAGGAGGGCCCCCTCCAGGGCCAGGGGGGAGGCCTCCCCCAGGGAGGCGAGGAGGGCCAGGGCCGCCGCCGCGTGGGGAGCGGCCTGGCTCGTCCCCTGCAGGTAGCGATAGCCCCCAAGGCTGGGGCCCAGAACCCCTTGGCTCCCGCTGCCCCCGGGGGCGAGGAGGGGAGCGAAGCGGTTGGAGTAGGGGGCAAGCCTCCCGTCCGGCCCCACCGCCCCCACGGCCAGGACGCCCCGGCAGTTGCCCGGGAAGTAGTCCCGGTAGTCCTGCCCGTAGTTCCCCGCCGCCGCCACCACCAAAACCCCCCGGGCCCGAACCTCCTCCAGGGCCTCCTGGAGGGCAGGGGAGCAGGGGCCCTCCCCGCTTAGGGAGAGGTTGACCACCCGAGCGGGGTGGGGGTTGGGCGGCAGGCCCGGCACGGGAATCCCCGCCGCCCACCGTAGGGCGAGGAGGAGGTCGCTCTCCCGCCCCGTCCCCTGGGGGGTAAGCAGGCGGATGGGCAGGAGCCTGGCCTGGCTCGCCCCCGCCATCCCCACCCCGTTCCAGGCCGCCGCCAGGATCCCCGAAACATGGCTGCCGTGGAAGGTCTGGAGGGGGCTTCCCGTGGCGGGCTCCGTGGGATCGGTGTCCCCGTCCAGGAGGTCCAGCCCCGGAAGGAGCCCACCCTGGAGGTCGGGGTGGCCCGGGAGGACCCCGGTGTCCGCCACCGCCACCACCACGTCCTCTCCCCCGGTCTTCTGCCAGGCTTCGGGGAAGCGGGCCAGGGGGAGGTTCCACTGCTCGGGGAAGAGGGGCTCGGCCTCACCCCCCTGGGCCACGAGGGGGCGGTCGGGAAGGCTCAGCCTGCCCAGGACCAAGGACCCCCCCACCCGGTACCACCCTCCCCCCAAAGGCCTCCCCGGGTAGGCCATCTGGGGCACGACCCCTTCCCCGCCCACGTAGACCGCGCCCTCCAGGTAGAGGTCCGGGGAGGAGGCCCGCTCCACCACCAGGCGGAAGGAGGCCTCCCGCCGCATCCCCCCGCCCTCGGCCACCACGCGGGCCTCCCAGGTCCCGGCCCGGAGGGCCAAGAGGGGCAGGAGGACCTCCCCGCTGGCCACCTCCTGGGGCTTGGGGGCTATCCCCTCGGGCAGACCCTCCACCCAGAGGCGGGCCCTAAGCCCCCTGGCCTCCACCCGCACCGGGAGGATGGCCTCCCCGCCCTCCGCCGCCCGCACCTCCTCCTTGCCGAGGGATAGCCGTAGGAGGGGGGCCTCGAGGGCGCACCCCGCCACCACCAGGCTAAAAAGGAGGGTCCAAGTCGTCCTCTTCAACCTGCACCCGCCGCCCAAAGTCCGCCTCAATGGCCTCGTAGGCGGCCTCGAGGGTGGGGAAGTCCCCGAGCTCCTCCTGCTCCCCCTTAGGGCCTTCCCACCAGGCTCGGCACCGTCCCGTAGGCCACTCCTGGATCCACCAGTTCCCAAATTCGGTCTCGTACACCCGCCGCTTCCGGCTCCCGTCCAACCGGAGAATCCTCATCGCCCACCTCCTGCCACGGCCACGGCGAAGTACCCCCGGAGGACCGCCACCACCTCCGGGCTTTCCACCACCAGATAGGCCTGACCCTTCGGGGCCACGAAGAAGCGCCCGTCTGCGAGAAGGAACCAGCCCGCCACCAAGCTGCCTCCAAGGCGCACCGCCCTTGCCCCCCGGGCCCAGGAGGGAAGCGCCTCCCGCCCCAGGACCAGGGTGAGGCGCTTCCCCTTGAGGGCTTCCCCCAGCCCCTCCGGGGGCAGGCCCACCACCATGGCCTCCTGGACCCGGTTGACGAGGAACCAGTAAAGCTCACGGGGCGGGAGCTCCCGCACTTGGGGTAGGCCCTGGGCCAGGGCCAGGGAAAGCAGGAGGCTAAAAGATATAGCCAAGCTCCTCAAGCCAAGCAAGGTACTCATCCTCGCTCATTTCGTACATCTCGTCGGGGGGGAGCTCCTGCTCCCGCTCCCAGCACTCAAGGCAGGCCATCTCTTCTTCCTTCCCGCCCACCCGCACCACGATCCGGCCCGTGCCGCCGCACATAGAGCACATCAAGCCCTCACCTCCAGGGGCACCCTAAACTCCGGCGCCCAGCGGAGCGCCTCCTCCCCCTCGGCGAGGAGGAAGGCCGCCTCGATGCCGCGCTGGTAGAGCCGCCACCCGTGCTCGGGGTGCCGCACCAGGTAGTACTGCCCGGTGCCGTCCACCCGCACCACGGAGGCTTCCTCCACGATCCGCCAGAACTCCGCCAAATCCGTCCACATCCTTCACCTCCACTCTCCTCCGTGGGGCCCTTGGGCCCCCCAGCCTCACCGGACCTCCTCCTGCCGCCTCGAGGCGCTCACCACGTGGCTTGTGGCTAGGCGCATCACCAGGGCCACCTTGCTGGCTACGGGGCCGTCCGGGGTGAGCCAGAGCCACCGGTCAGGGGTGCTGTACCCGGGGGCAAAGAGGTACGCCTTGTCGGCCCACAGGATGGGCAGGCCCAGGATGACCCCGGAAAGCTCCGGGGAATCCCTTTCCCCTCCTACTGGCACGATCTTGAGCAAACCCTCCTTTACCGGGTTCTTTAGGTCAGCTTCTAGTTTGCGTGCGGTTCGTCCATCTGTAACGATGTAGGCCTTGGGAATCCTGATTCCTTCAGGTGGGCAGGTGTAGATGGGCACCCCCCCGTAGGAGATGGTTTGGCACCCTCCACCGTAGAGGAGAAGCCCCAGGTAGCGGGCCAGGGCTTCCACTCCGGCTCCCGAGCCCACCACCATGACCTCCTGGCCCCTGGCCAAGGCCTGCTGAACCTCTCCCCAAGCGGCCGGGTAGAGCATGTCGTCGGGGAAGCCGCACATCTTCAGGGTGGAGCAAAGGACGCACTTGGTTACCTTGTAGACTGCCCGGAAGACCAGGCTTGGCTGGGAGAAATCCAGCTGGGATAGGGAGGAGGGGTCGCACGCCAGCACCTGGCCAACCTGCTGGAGGTTGTCGCTGATTCCGCCCCAGTCCAGCTGGGCGAGGGCGGGGGCCAGGGCCACCGCCAAAAGAGCCATCCACCGCTTCACGCGTCACCTCCCAATGAGGGGCCTGTAGAGGGCCCTAAGGTCGGCGTAGCCGGAAAGGCCGGAGAGGAGGGTGTAGGGCGCTCCCCGCACCCCCGGCACCTCGTACCCCTCGGGCACGGAGACCCAGCGCCAATGAGCCCGCTCCAAAGCGAAGGGGAGGATGTAGGGCGGCACCCCCAGGGGCTGGATGGGACCCTCCAGGGGGGGAGAGGGGTAGGCCAGGAGGCACGGGGGGCAGTACTCCAGGCGGATGTCCACGGTGAGGGGCACGTGCCAGTAGACCACGAGCCGGGAGAGCTGGCTCCAGGCCCAGCCCAGCCAGTTGCCCAGGTTCACCTGGGAGAGGTCCACATTGCGGATGTCGGGCACCGTGGTGGCTTCAAGGAAGTTCGCGGCCTGGAAGAAGGTGGTGTACCCGAAGGTTTCGTAGACGGGCAGGGAGGAAGGACCGAACCAGCGCTTGGCCTCCTCGAATTTCCAGAGGCCCGGCCCCTCCCGGTCGGCCTTGATGGGAAGCTCCTGCGCCCTTGGCCCGAGGTCCGTCTGCAGCTGCGCCTTCGCCTCGTGCAGCCGGGCCTGGGCCTCGGCGTCCCTGGGGTTCTGGGCGAGGCGGGCCTCGAGGTCCCGCTTGAGCTTCCAGAGCCCGTCCACCTTCATCAGGGCCACGGCGGAGCAGTCGGCCAGGGCGTCCAGGCTCCCCGCGCACCGGGAGAGGATGGGGATGCCCTGGGCCAGGGTGCGCAGGGGGCTTTCCACCAGGTTCCTGAGCGCGGCCTTCACCTGGTCCATCCCCGGGAGGCCGAGGAAGGCCCGGGAATGGAAGAGGTCCTTGGCCGAGCGGTAGAAGTGGACGTAGAGGTAGGCCTTCTCCAGGTCGCTCCCCGCCTGGTCGATGAGGCCCTTGTAGGTGTTCCACAGCCCTTGGACCTGGTTCCAGAGGGCCGTGGGGTCGGCGGGGAAGAGCTCGGCGTAGACCGGGGCCACCACGCTTCCCCCGCCCAGGAGGTGCCCCTGCCAGGGAACGGGGAGGTAAGCTTTAGGTGCTCCCAGGTTTCTGAAGTCTTGGCCCAAGGTTTGGATGAGGTCCTGGGGTGTAGAGGGCCGTGGGGTGAGGAGGATCCTCGCCACCTCCTGCTGGTAGTCGGCGTAGTACTCGGTGAGGGCCTTCTGCATGGCCCGCTCCACCCTGGAGGAGGCCTCGTCCCAGTTGAACCAGAGGGGCCTCGAGGGGTACCCCTCGGTGCGGAAGACCTCGTGGCCCTGGATGAGGATCTTGAACCCCGGGATGTACATGAGGGGCAGGATCTGCATCCCGAGGCCGTCGCAAAACTCCTGCGGGTCCACCTGGGGCACGGGGAGGTATCGGTCCAGCTTGTGGAGCCCGGCGGAAGCCCAGGCGCCCATATCCAGCCCACCCCGGGCGGCCGCCAGAAAGGCAGGGTCCACCCCCTCGGAGGGGATCTGGAGCCGGAAGTCGGGCAGGGGCGGGTCCAGAGGCGGCCCCTTCACCCCGGCGAGGCAGTAGGCGAACCAGAAGGCGGGGTTGTTGAGCTCCGTGATGACCCGCCAGTAGTAGCGCTCCTCGAAGCGCTGCCAGGCCTTCCGCAGGTCCCGGGCCACCTCCCGGGTGGCCTCGAGGCCGCTCATGGGCAGGTAGAACTCGTGGGCCTGGGCCTCCGCCCAAGGCAGGCGGCCCCTGCACCCGTTGGGGTCCTTTTGGGGGTCGCACTGCCCCTTCTGGTAGTCCCGGAAGCGGTCCTTCCTCAGGACCTCCACGTAGGGCCACTTCCCCTTCAGGACCTGCTCCAAGCGGTAGTCCGGGGCCGAAAGGAGGTACTTGGTCCACTCCTCGTACGTAGGCCCCTGGGCCCAAGCCAGGGCCAATACGAACAGCACAAGCCACCGCATCCCACACCCTCCTAGAGTCCCCTCTCCCGGCACCACTCCGAGAGGGGCTTGAACCAGACCTTGGCCTCGGGCCTTCCCGTCCCCCCGAAGGGCGCTTGGTCCGGGGAAATGGACCGGGTGATGTAGCTCACGTAGGGGTCGCCCTCGGCGGCCTCGAGGTCTTTCCCCGTGGGCAGGAGGTACCCCTCGAGGCCCGGGATCCGGTACCGCTGGCCCTCCGCCGTTACGTACCCCCCGGCCTCCACGGGGCGGTCGTTGTCCGTGGCGTAGCGTGTGGTCTGGCTCCAGCCCCGGAGATAGGCGCTGCCTGTGTAGGTGGGGAGCGCCAGGTACACGTAGGCGTACCCCCGGTACCGCCCCTCGCGGTCCCGTACCGAGAAGTTTCGCGTGCCGAACCAGATGGCTCCGGGGGTCCACCCCTCCAGGGTGAAGGACTCGCTTCCGCGCCCTACCACCGCCTCAAACTGCCCGTTCCAGTCGAACCCAAAGTTGATCCCCGTCCAGTAGTTCTCGTAGGAGTCCAAGGTCCAATCCTTGAACCACACCCTGGCCTTGAGGTTGGCCTGGGAGATGGACCCCCACACGTAGGCCTGGGCCTCGGGGAGGCCTTCCTGGGTAGGGGAGAGGGGCGTGGCGAAGGAGAGGTAGTCCGTTTCCCGCCAGTCCGGGCGGTCCACCAGGTACCGCCCCGCCATCACCGCTCCCTTCTGGGTAGCTCCGGCGGGCGGGTAGATCACGGCGAAGGACTGCTCCTTGGGCAGGGTGTCCCGGGGCATCACATGGAAGCGGCTATCGCTGCGGTAGAGGCGGCAGTAGGTCCGGGCTGTCCCCTCGGGCACCACGAAGCGAACCTGGCCGCCTTGGGCTTCGAACTCCTGGGCCAGGGTATGGGTCCATACGGAGACCTCGGGGACAAAGAGCCACAGGGTGCTGCCTCGAGGCTGGCGGGCGTAGAAGGCCCGAAGGTCGCCCAGGGAGGAGAGGAGGACCTTCGCGGCCACATCCCGGTCCGCCGGGGAGAGGTTGGAGAGGATGGACCCTTGGCCCGCCTGGGCCAGGGCCAGGGAGAGGAGGGGGAGGGCGATGGTCCACCGGCTCATGGATACGGCCGCCCCCTCTGGAACATGGGGTCGATCATGAGGAGGGTCTTCAGGGTGGGCGTGAGGCCCGTGGGCGTCTCCACCAGGGCCAGACACCGCCTGCCCTCCGGCGTGTCCTTATAGGTCTGGCATCCCTTTAGGGCCTGGCTTCTCTCCTCCTCCGGCACCCCGGCATACTCCGGCACGGAGGGGTCGTAGTACTTCCGGGGGATGAGGCGGTCCAGGAGGAGGTAGTCGTGCCGCCACCCCTGGACCAGGAGGAAGGTCTTGATCTCCACCTTGGGGCCGATGTCTGCCCCCCGGGAGTTCTGCTGGCCGAAGCAGAGGGTGAGGAGCCCGCCGCAGAGCCTGCCCGTGTAGAGGAGGCCCTCCAGGATGGAGGGCACGTCGGTGAGGATTTTGATCTCCCCTGCGGGGTCGGCCCGCTGGCAGATGCCGAGAAAGCCGCAGTCATAGAAGTACCCCTGGGCGATCTTCTGCAAGGCGCTTCGCACGGGGTCGTGGATTTCCTTGGCGTAGGCGTAGGCCCGCATGGACCCCCCGGCCCGCTTGTGGTCCTCGAGGAGGCGGTGGGAGAACTCCTGCAGGGCCTGGTCGTAGGAGAGGGTCTTCTCCCAGGGGATGTAGGCGGCCACCCGGGCGGCAGTGGACACCACCCCACTCTGCACCTGCCAGTACCCCCTTAGCTGCTGGCAGTTGTAGTAGGGGTACCTCGGCATCTCCCCGGCGGTGGTGACGGTGGCGGTCTGGTCCTCATACTGGCAGGACCAGTCCGTCCGCCATTCCTTCCAGTAGACGAAGGCCTCGGCCGCAAAGGTGTGGACGCCGTTGTCCCGCCAAGTGAGGTCCCGGGTGCCCGCGCTCGCCTGGGGGCACCCTTGCACCGGGTTGGGGGAGAGGAGGGCGGGGTAGGTGGCGCTTCCCGGCCCCTCGTCCTGGATGGCGAGCTGGCTCCCCGTCCACCGGATCCGGACCCAGGCGGTGCTGGAAGGGGCAGCCGTCCAGGCCTGGAGGGAAAGCCCCCCCGGGGCCGCCGCGGGGTTGGGGGAGACGGAGAGGAACACCTGGGGCTTTGCAGCGGGGAGCTCGGGGTAGTCGGGGGACGTGTAGCGCACGGTGCAGGTCTGGGCCACGGCCCCCAGAAGGAAGGGAAGTAGCAACAATATGAGGCGCATCACGCCTTAGTATAGCAATTGCCTACCAAGGCCGTAGCGCCTTTTCCGCCTGCGCCACCCGCTCCAGGAGCTCCTCCAGGAAGCGGAGGCCCTACGGGAGGACTGGGGCACGGCGGTGGTTCCCGGTACCCGCCCTCTCCCTCCAGGACTGGGAGGAGCGCCAGCTTTGGTTCCGCGGTTATCTGCAGACCTACCTGGAGAGGGACGTGCCCGCCCTACGGGCGGTGGAGAACCTGCCCGAGCTCCGGAGGCTCCTCGAGGCCTTGGCCCTGCGCTCGGGTAACCTCCTGAACCAGAGCGAGCTGGCGCGGGAGCTGGGTCTTTCCCAGGCCACGGTGCACCGCTACCTGAACCTCCTGGAGGTGAGTTTCCTCCTGGTCCGGCTCAGGGCCTATGCCAAAAGCCGCACCAAACGCCTGATCAAGGCTCCCAAGGCCTACCTTCCCGACCCCGCCCTGGCCCTCTACCTGACCGGGGGAAAGCCTTCGGGGGCCCACCTCGAGACCCTGGTGCTCCTGGACCTGCTGGCCTTCCGGGACGCCCAGGTGGAGCCCCCCGGCCTCTACTACTGGCGCACCGCCTCC
>NZ_ATXJ01000025.1 GCF_000421625.1 Thermus islandicus DSM 21543
AGGGCCCCACAACCCCGCCCGGACAAGCCAGGCGGTTTGGGCTCGTCCCCTTTCGCTCGCCGCTACTCAGGGAGTCGATGTCTCTTTCCTCTCCTCTGGGTACTGAGATGTTTCAGTTCCCCAGGTTCCCCCCGCCCCAAAGGGCGGTGACCCGTGTTCCCACGGGCCGGGTTCCCCCATTCGGACATCCAGGGATCCACGCCCGCTACCGGCTCCCCCTGGCTTATCGCAGGTAGCCACGTCCTTCCTCGGCTCGGGGGCCTAGGCATCCACCGTGGGCCCTTAGCATCTTGACCCTCAAAAGACCACGTCCCACGTGGCCTTCCATCTCCACCCCAGCTTTCAAGATCCCCCGCCGCCCACCAGGCAGCGCAAAGAAAAATCTACCAGACCCACACAAACGTGTCAAGGGGAGGGGGGCGGGGGGTCCGGCAGGTCCAGCCGCTCAAAGGCGAGGACCAGGTGGGGCAGGTCCTCTGGGGAGACGAGGGCGAAGAAGTTCTCCTCCAGCTCGTACCGGGCCGCCCACTCCCCCTCCACCCCGGCGAGGGCGAGGGGACGGGCCTCCTCCTTCAGGAAGCGCCTGCGCCGCAGGCGGAGGTCGCCCTTGGCCGAAAGGTAAACCTGGTAGAGGACCCCACCCCGGCGCTTTTCCGCGTAAAGTCCCCCTTGGATGGGGGTTACCTCGTAACCTAGCTCCTCAAGGGCTTGCATCCAGCACCTCCAGCTGGCCCGGGCTTTCCAGGATGATCTCGTAGTACCCCGCGTAGAGAACGATCCGTCCCTGGGCCCGCACCCTTTTGCCCAAGTAGCTTTCGGGGAAGGGCTGGCGGAAAAGGCCGTAATTTCTGGGAAAGACCACGAGCCGGAGGTCGTTCTCCCCTTGGCCGAAGTGCAAAAAGGCCACGGTGCCGCGGTCCTCCACCCGGACGATGGTGCCCTCCACGGTGGCGATGCGGCCAAAGTAGCGAGGGGCATCCTGCCAGGGAACCACGCCCTCCACCGGGGGCAGGGCAAAGGGGTTTTCCGGAAGCCCCCTCTGCCAGTCCCCCTCCAGGGTCTTGAGGAGCCGGGCGAAGGCTTCGGGAGCTTCCTTGGCCGTGAACCGCACCGCAAGCTCCCGGTTGGCGTTCAGGCTGTTGGCGCTGAGGTTGAGGCTCCCCACGAGGGCCTCTTCCCCGTCCCGCACCAGGACCTTGGCGTGCACGTAGGGGGAGGGGAGGAAGCGGACTTCGGCCCCCGCCGCCTCGAGGGCCATGGCCCCAGAGAGGAAGTAAGTGTCCCCCACTTCCTGGGGGCTTCCGATGAGGCGCACCCGCACTCCCCGCTTCAGGGCGGCCTTCAGGGCCTCGAGGACCTCGGGATCCGCCATGGCCTGGTGCTCCAGGAGGAGCTCCTTCCTCGCCTGGGCGATCATTCCTAGGAGCACTTCCCGGGCGTTGCCCTCCCTCACCCCAGAGAGGGTGCGGCTTGGCGCCCAGACCAGGAGGGCGCGGGAGAGGTCCAGCCTTTCCCCTTCCCAGTCCGCCTCAAAGACCCGGGTCACCTCGGCTACCTGCTTGGGGTCGTCCAGGATCAGGGCGTACTCCCGGTTGGCGGAAAAGGAACTTCCCGTAAGGTTCATGGTGCCCACCCAGGCCAGCTTGCGGTCCACCACCAGGCTCTTTTCGTGCACGAAGACGAAGCGGAAGGGGGTGGTGAGGCGTACCTCCACGCCCCGCTCCTTCAGGGCCTGGTACACGGCGAGGTCCACCCGGCCTCCCGAGGGTTCCCGTTCCAGGAGGACCCGCACCCTCACCCCCCGCTTCCTCGCCTCCCCCAGAGCCTCCACCACGTCCATGCGGCTTGGGGTCCAGAGGTACATCTTGACCAAAACCTCCTGCCGCGCGGAGGCGATCAGGTCCAGGAGGGGCTTTACCCCATCCTCGGGCTCCACCACCAGCCGGGGCGCCCCTAGGGCCAGGCCCAAAAGCCATAGGAGGATAAGGAGGCGCTTCATCACCAGCCGAAGCATACCCGAGCGTTCCCGTCGGTGCAGGCTTCCATCTCGGCGAAGTCCACCCCTCGCACCTCGGCGAGCTTCTCCAGGACGAGCCGCACGTAGTGGGGCCGGTTCCGCTTGCCCCGGTGGGGCTCCGGGGGCAGGAAGGGGGTGTCGGTCTCCACCAGGAGGCGGTCCTCGGGGAGGCGCCGGGCCGCCTCCCGCAGCGCCTCGTTCTTCCGGTAGGTGAGGGGGCCGGCGAGGCCGAAGTAGGCCCCCACCTTTAGGCCCGCCGCCTCTAAGGCGGGGTGGCCCGAGAAGGCGTGGAGGACCACCCGCTTGGGCCTGTGGAACCCGAGCCAGGCCGCCAGGTCCTCCTCGGCCTTCCCGTCCCGGCTCCGCACGTGGAGGACCAGGGGAAGGCCGAGCTCCTCCGCCAGGGCCGCCTGGAAGTCCAGGGCCTGGAGCTGGGCGGGCCTGGTCTCGGGGGTCCAGTGGTAGTCCAGCCCCGTCTCCCCGATGGCCCGCACCCGGGGGTGGCGGGCCTGGTGGCGGAGGGCCGCCTCCACCTCGGGGGAGAGGAGGTGGGCGCTGGTGGGGTGGAGGCCCACCGCGGCGTAGACGTTGCCCTTGGCCAGGTGTAGGGTTTTTTCCCAGCGGCTCGGGTCTACCCCCAGGGTGAGGACGGCCCGAAGCTCGGTGAGGTGGGCCTGGACCTCCGTAAGCTCCGGGGGCTCTAGGAAGTCCAGGTGGGCGTGGGTGTCGGTCATGGGCCTTACTGTAGCGCAGGGCCTGGAACCGGGGAGGGGCTTCCGGGTAGGATGCCTCCTGGATGTGGCGGCTCCTTTGGCTGGCGGGGCTTTTGGCCGCCTGCGCCCCGGCCCTTCTTAGGGTGGAGCCCAGCCGGCTTCCCGACCCCGGGGACTGGGACCCTAGGCCTGCCCAGGTGGAGTGGTGGTACGCCTGGGCATGGGCCCACCCCTATGCCCTTCACTTCGCCTTCTTCAAGGCCTACGCCCCCCCTTCCTACCGCATCCTGGGCTTGCCGGGGAGCCTCTTCGGGGCCTTTCACGCCGCCCACCTGGTCCTCACCGACCTGCGCACGGGGGCGCGGCGGTTTCTGGAGGTTTCCGACCAGGACCTCCTCGCCCCCAGGGGGCGGGCAGAGCCTGGCCCCAGGCTCGAGGTCGGGGGCTGGCGCCTCTACCGCGAGGGGCCGGGCTTCCGCCTCGAGGCCCCTGGGGTGGGCCTCGTCCTTCTTCCCCGCAAGCCCCCCGTGGTCCACCCGCCGGGGTACTCGGGCACGGAGGAAACGGGGCGCTTGTACTACCAGTCCTATACCCGGGCCAGGGCGGTGGGCCTCCTGCAAGGGGAGGAGGCCTCGGGGGAGGCTTGGCTGGACCACCAGTGGGGGGAGCAGGTCTCCGGGGTCCAGGCCACCTGGGACTGGTTCGGCCTCCACCTCTCCGATGGCTCCGAGCTTATGGCCTACCAGGTGAAGGACCGGGAGGGCCGGGTGGTCCAGGTCCTGGGGAGCCTTGTGGACCCCGTGGGCCGGGTGGAGGCCCTGGCCCTGGCCTTCGTCCCCCTGGAGGCCTGGAAAAGCCCTTCAGGGCGCACCTACACCCTGGGCTGGCGCCTCGAGGGCCCGGGGCTCCGCCTCACCCTTCGCCCCCTCTTCCGGGAGGGGGAGATCCTCTCCCGCACCACCCGGGTGGCCTACTGGGAGGGGCCGGTGGCGGGGGAGGGGGTCCTCGAGGGGGGTCCGGTGCGGGCCAAGGGCATGGGGGAGTTCGTGGCCGGGCCCCTCCTACCCTAAGCATGCTATACTAAAGGTGGTTTAGTGCTCGGGTGATATTTATGGGCTTACGCGTGCTCGGCGTTAACGCATCGGCACGGACGGACGGGTTTACGGCGGAGCTTCTGGACGAGGTCTTGGA
The DNA here is from genome assembly GCF_000421625.1 of Thermus islandicus DSM 21543. Taxonomy (NCBI): domain Bacteria; kingdom Thermotogati; phylum Deinococcota; class Deinococci; order Thermales; family Thermaceae; genus Thermus; species Thermus islandicus. The sequence goes on from NZ_ATXJ01000025.1 coordinate 3,922, forward strand.
GGCCGCCAGGCGGAAGGGCGCTAGCACCGAGCGGCTGGACCTGGTGCGGCATCCCTTTCCCCTGTGCGCGGGAAACTACTCCCTGGACCCTGCCTCCTGCGGTCCGGAAACCTGCGTGCAGGGGCCCTGGGATGGCTTTGGCAAGGTGGCGGAGCGGATCCTAAACGCGGACGCCGTGGTCTTCGCCACCCCGGTGTACTGGTTTAGCGCCTCCGCCCGGATGAAGGCCCTTCTGGAGCGCATGACCTCCATGGAGAACCAGGGCCTCCTCAACCTGGGCAAGCCCATGGCCCTCCTGGCGGTGGCCGAGGAGGAGGGCGCCGCGCAGGCCCTCTCCCAGATGCTCCTGCCCCTCTCCTACATGGGCTTCGTCCTCGCCCCCCTGGGCCTGGTCTACGCCCACCGGCGGGATCTGAAGGGACTGAAGGAGAACCCGGAGCTCCTGGAGGACGCCCGCATCGCGGGGGAGAACCTGGTGCTTCTGGCGGAGCGGCTGGGAGGTACGCGCTTTCAGGAGCCGCTCCCCAGCTACCTGTACCGCCTGCCCAAGGTCCCCAGCGCGGCCGCCGACTGAGGCGAGGCACCCACCCCTGGTTGCGGCCTCGAGACGGGAGCTTCGCAAGCGGAGGGGTCGGGGAAGGGATTATACCCTTTGCTTTGGGTCTAGGCTAAAACCTCGCGGGGACTTTCTACCGGGGCCCGCATGGGGTGGAATTAGAGGTAAAGGGGCTCCACCCCTTCGTGGGCGAAGGGGAGGAGCTCGTAGAGGGCCCGGGGGTCGGGTGGGGCGTCCAGGAGGAGCCCTTCCCGGGGAAGCTCCTCGGCGCGCATCCTCCGCGGCGGAAGGGCCTCCCTAGGCCTCCCTCCTTCCAGGACGTAGGTGGCCCCGTAGTAGAGGCGGTTCCTGGCGGTGAAAAGGGGGGTGAGGGGCCTTCCCTCCTCCAGGAAGGGCCAGGCCGCCGCCAGGAGGGAGCTCGCCCCGTAAACCCGGGCCCCCAGGGCTTGGGCCAGGCCGAGGCCTGCCGCCAAGGCGATGCGGAGGCCCGTGTATGAGCCCGGGCCTTCCCCCAGGACGAGGGCGGAGATCTCCTCCCGCCCGGTACCCACCTCCCTCAGGACCTCCTCTAGGAGGCCGAAAAGTACCTCCTCGTGCCGCCTCTCCACCCGCACCACCCGGCCCAGGCCTACCTCCCCGCGGAAGAGGCCCAAGGAGAGGTAGGGGGTAGCGGTATCCAGGGTGAGGGTCCACATCCTACCTATCCTATATACTCCAGCACGGGATGCGGGCCTTCCCCCTTCATGCCCTCCTTTCCCTGGGTGCCCTCCTCACCCTTGGGGTCTATGCCCGGCGCCTGGGCTTCCTGCCCGAGGGGGTGGTCCTCCTCGGGCTTGGCCTCTACGGGGCCCTGAGCCTCTACGGCCTACGTTTCGGCTGGGCTTACCTTCTCCTCCTCCCGGGTCTGTTGGCGCCCTGGTTCCCCCTGGCCCCCTTCTTGGTTCCCCTCGCCTTCGCCTTGGCCTTCGGCAGGCGCCTGCCCGAGAAGGCCCAGGGGGCCGTCTACGGCTGGGCCCTGGTCTGGCCTGCCCTGGCCCTCCTCCTGGTGTGGCATGTCTTCCCCGCCCTTTACGCTTTCTACCTCAGCCTCTTTGACCGGGTGAACTTCCTGCGCCCGGCGGCCTTCGTGGGCCTAGAGAACTACCGCATCCTCCTCGAGGACCCCCTCTTCTGGCGGGCCTTGGGCAACACCTTCTGGTACGCGGTCTTTACCGTACCCACGGGGATCCTCTTGGCCACCTTCGTGGCCATCCTTTTGAACACCAAGCTGGCCTTCCAGGGCTTCTACCGCACCCTCTACTTCCTGCCCTACATCACCGCCCTCACGGCTGCCGCAGCGGTGTGGCGCTGGATCTACCACCCCGAGTTCGGCCTGCTCAACTGGCTGCTCTCTACCCCGGGGCTGGACTGGCTCAACACCCCCACCGGGGTCTTCGCCCTCCTCCTCCGGCCCCTGGGCCTCGAGGTCCAGGGCTTTTTCGCCGGCCCCAGCCTGGCCTTCGTGGCGGTCATGGCCATGAGCCTCTGGCACCTTCTGGGCTACCAGGTGGTGATCCTTCTAGCGGGGCTCCAGGCCATCCCCAAGGAGTACTACGAGGCGGCCGAGCTGGATGGGGCGAGCTTTTTCCAGCAGCACCGCCTCATCACCTGGCCCCTCCTTTCCCCCACCACCTTCTTTCTCTTCACCCTGGGCCTCATCGGGGCCTTTCAGGTGTTCACCCAGGTCTACGTGCTGACCCCCACGGGCGGGGTTTTGCAGGACACCCTCACCCTGACCTTTTACCTCTACAACAAGGGCTTCCGCGACGCCAACTTTTCCTACGCCAGCGCCATCGCCATGGTCACCTTTCTCCTCATCCTCGCCCTCACCCTCCTGCAAAGGCGGGTGCTGGAGAGGCGGGTGAACTATGAGATCTAGAGCCTTCGCCCTCCTCGTTCACCTCCTCCTCCTTTCGGGGGGGCTGGTCATGGCCTTCCCTTTTTACTGGATGCTGGCCACCAGCTTCAAAAGCCCCCAGGAGGCCCTCCAGGCCAGGCCCATCTGGGTGCCGGAGCGCATGAAGCCGGGGAACTGGCTGAAGGCCGCCCGGCTGGGGGATAGCCCCCTCTTCGGGGGGCTCGGCCCGGGAAGGAGCGTGGAGCTTGCGTTTCCGGCCCCCGAAGGCCGCGCCCCCCGGGCCTTCGTGCCCCGGGTCCCGGGGGCCTTCGCCGACCCCAGGGCGGAGGGCACCCGGGTGGAGGTGCTCCGCCGGGGGAGGGCTTACGTGGTGCGCCTCACCAACACCACCAACGAGGCCTTCCGCACCCTTCCCCTCGTGGTCCTTTGGCCCAAGGCGGTGCCCCTGAGCCCCCCCCTGCCCCCCGACGCGCTCCGCTCCCAGGGGGAGGACTGGCGGCTGGAGTGGGTGAATGCGGTCCCGGGGGCCTTGGGGTACGTGTTTCACAACTACCTCGAGGCCTGGCAGGCGGCGCCCTGGGGCCGCTACTTCTTCAACAGCCTGTTCACCGCCTTCACCCAGGTGGCCGTGGGCCTCTTCCTGGCGGCCCTGGCCGCCTTCGCCCTGGCCCGCATCCCCTTCCCGGGGAAGGAGGTGGTCTTTGTCCTCGTCCTGGCCACCATGATGGTGCCGGGAGAGGTGCTCCTCATCCCCAACTACGTGCTCCTCGCCCGGCTGGGCTGGCTGGACACCTACTACGCCCTCATCGTGCCCTGGCTGGCCTCGGCCTTCGGGATCTTCCTCCTGCGGCAGTTTTACCTTTCCCTGCCCCAGGACCTCTTTGACGCGGCCCGGATAGATGGGGCGGGGTACCTCACCCAGCTCTTCCGCATCGCCCTGCCTTTGAGCGTTCCTGGGCTCGTCTCCTACGGCATCTTCACCTTCCTGGGGGCGTACAACGCCCTCCTCTGGCCCCTCATCGTTACCCAGAGCCCGGGGATGCGCACGGTGCAGCTGGGCCTGCAGGCCTTCGTTTCCGAAGCGGGCTCGGACTACGGGGCCCTGATGGCCGCCAGCACCTTCGTCATCGCTCCGGTGATCCTGGGCTACTTCTTGGCCCAGCGCCAGTTCATCCAGGGCATCGCCCGCTCCGGCCTCAAGTGAGGCCCCCCGGGAGCGGGGTATACTCTTGGGCGGGAGGTGTCTATGAGAGCCCTTTGGTTGCTGACGGCGTTTTTGGGTCTCGCCCTGGCCCAGCAGGCCAAGCCGGAGGACGTGATCAAGGACCAGTGCGCCAAGGCCAAGGTGGTGGCCGAGCTCTGGCACGGCTTCACCGGGGGCGCCCCCAAGGCGGCCTTGGAGAACCTGGTGGTGGAGTTCAATAAGGCCCAGCAGGGCCGGTGTGTCCGCCCGGTCCCTCAGGGGAGCTACCGGGACCTCTCCACCAAGATCAAGGCGGCCTTCGCCGCCGGGAAGGTGCCGGCCATGGCCCAGGCCTACGAGAACAACATCGCCCTCTACCTCGAGGCCAAGGCGCTTCTGCCCATTGAGTCCCTGGGGGTGAGGCTCCAGGGGGTGAACCTCTCCTTCCTGAACGCGGTGCGCTTTGGGGGCGTGGTCTACGGGGTGCCCTTCAACAAGAGCGTCCAGGTCCTCTACTACAACAAGGACCTCCTGAGGAAGCACGGGGCCAAGGTGCCCGCCACCCTGGAGGAGCTGGTGGCTACCGCCAAGCGGCTCTCCCAAGCCGAAGGGGGGCCCGTGTACTGGTTCCAGCCCGACGCCTCCACCTTCGCCTACTTCTTCTTCAACCTGGGCGGGAGCTACCTGAAAGACGGCAAGCTGGTCCTGAACTCCAAGGAGGCGGTGGAGGCCCTTACCCTTCTGCAAAGCGGGGTCAAGGAGGGGTGGGCCAAGGCCATCACCTCCGGCTACATCAACCAGAACCTGGGCTCCGGTCCCTACGCCTTCAGCGTGGACACCTCGGCGGGCTACACCTACTACCGCCAGGGGGCCAGGTTTGACCTGGGGGTGGCCCCCCTCCCCGGCCGCGCCAAGGGCCAGCCCGGGTTTGGCCTGGTCCAGGGCACCAACCTGGTGGTTTTCCGCCAGGCCCCCAAGGAGGAGCAGGCGGTGGCCAAGGACTTCCTCCAGTTCGTCCTCTCCCCCAGGGCCCAGGCGGTCTTCGCCACCGCCACCGGGTACGTCCCCGTGACCGAAGGGGCCCTGAAGGACCCCGTCTACCAGGCCTACACGGCGGAGAACCCCGACTACGCCACCATCGTCCGCCAGAGCCGCTACGCCAAGTTTGAGCCCGCCCTGGCCGAGTGGGAGCAGATCCGCTTTGACATCCTGGGCCAGGCCATCAAGGAGGCCGTCCTCAACAAGGCCGACCCCAAGGCGGCTCTGGACAAGGCCCAGAAGTTGGCCGAGGACCTCCTTTCCGGCAAGACCCGCTAGGGTTCCCCGGCGCGGCGCCTCTCTTTTCCCCGCCTCAGGGGCTTTATCTAGATAGGCTCCAAAACGCCTTGGCGTAGGAGGGCGGGGAGGGGAGGCTCGCCGACCCTTAGGAGGGCGTACCGCCCCCGAAGGAGGGCGAGGAGGCGGAGCGCTCCCAGGTGCTCGGCCAGGGCCCTGCGGTAGGCCTCCACCTCGGCCCTCCCCACGGGAAGGGCTTCCCCGGTTTCCACGTCCTTGAGCAGGGCCTCCTCCAGGGGCGGGTCCAGCTCCAGGGGGGAGAGGACCTGCACCAGAACCACCCGCCGGGGGAGGACCCGGGGCCAGGGCAGGGGGTCCAGGCCGTCGGTGAGGAGGACCAGCACCCCAAACCCCCGGGGGAGGGCCTCGAGGCCACCTCGCTCCAGGCGGGCCCGGGGGTCCTCCTGGCGGGCGGCCCTGAGGAGGAGGGCCGCCACCTCCTCGGCGTAGGGGAGCTTTCCGTGGAGGCGCATGCTGGGGGTTGCGTCCAGGAAGAGCCGGAAGCGGGCCCGCTCCGGGGCGCTTTCCAGGCGGGTGTAGAGCCTGCCTGTCCGGGCGTAGGCCCGCCAGTGAACCCGGCGCACCTCGTCCCCTTCTGCATAGGGGCGGAGCTCAAAAAACTCTCCCCCGTGGCCCTTCCTGCGGGCGAGCCGTTCCCCGGGATAGGGGAGGTAGGGCCTCGAGGCGATGCGGTACCGGATCATGCCGTCTGGCAGAAGGTGCAGACCCCCAAGGGGGGCAGGGGCTCAATGACCTCGCGTTGGGCCCTTAGGGGGTGGCGGTTTTTTCCTAGGTCCACGATGGCGTCCAGGAAGCGTACGGCGAAGGGCCACCTCTTCCAGGGAGGCCCAGTCCAGCCGGGCTTCGTTGCAGAGGGTGCTCTTCCGCCAGTGGCCCAGGCCGAAGAGGATCCTTCCCCCGGGGACGAAGCGGAAGTCCGAGAGGAGCCAAAGAACCTCTTGGAAGCTCCCCTTGTCCACCCGGGCCACCTGGCGGGCGAGGCGCTCCCACATCTCCCTAGGGGTGGCCTCGAGGAGGCGCCCCTCCGGGTCTCTAAGGGCGTAGCGCCAGAGAAAGACGCCGGCCCTGAGCTCGTCCCCCAGGAAGTCCAGGGCCAGCCTTTCCGCATCCTCTTCCGTGTAGGTGCGCCTGGGCACGCCTCCAGTCTAAACCCGGATGGTGACCCGGGCCCCCGTCTCAAAAAGGTGGATGGAGTCTATAAAGCGCACCACCCGGGTGGCGTGGCCCATGACGATGGAGTGCGTCCTCGCCCCGCCCCCGAAGAAGCGGACGCCCTCCAGGATGTCCCCGTCGGTGATGCCCGTGGCGGCGAAGACGATCTCCCTTCCCGGGGCCAGGTCCTCGGTGCGGTAGACCCGGTTTTCGTTCCCCCCCATGGCCAGGAGCCGTTCCCGTTCCACCTCATTCTGCGGGACGAAGCGGGCCTGGATCTCCCCCCCCAGGCACTTGAGGGCGGCGGCGGCCAAAACCCCTTCCGGGGCCCCGCCGATGCCCATGACCGCGTGGACCCCCGTGCCCCGGATGGCCGCGGCCAGGGCGGCGATCACGTCCCCGTCCGAGATGAGCTTGACCCGGGCTCCCGCCTCCCGGATCTCCCGGATGAGCCGCTCGTGCCGGGGGCGGTCCAGGACCACCACCACCAGGTCCTCCACCGCGCGCTGGAGGGCCAGGGCTAGGGCCTTGAGGTTGGCGGAAACGGGCCAGGTGAGGTCCACGAGGCCCGCGGCGGGCGGGGGGACGATGAGCTTCTCCATGTACATGTCCGGGGCGTGGAAAAGCCCCCCCTTCTCGCTTAGGGCGATCACGGTGACGGCGTTGGGCAGCCCCTTGGCGGCGGTGGTGGTCCCCTCCACCGGGTCCACGGCGATGTCCACCTCGAGGCCCCCCTGGCCCAGGACCTCCCCGATGTAGAGCATGGGGGCCTCGTCCATCTCCCCCTCCCCGATCACCACGGTGCCTCTTATGGGGAGCTCGTTGAGGACCAGGCGCATGGCCTCGGTGCCCGCCTCGTCCACCGCCTCCTTGTCCCCCTTGCCCGCGAGGCGGCTTGCCGCCAGGGCGGCCTGCTCCGTGACCCGGACCACCTCGAGGACCAAGCGGCGCTCAATTTCCATGGTTCCATGATAAGGGGCACGCCAACCCGAACATCACCCTTGGGGTCTATCGGCACCTGTTGGAGGGGGAGAGGAAGGCCTTTGTCGTGGACCCGGAGGAGCTTCTTGGAAACCGCCCAAAAGCCTAATTTTGGGCCGTAAAAGGACCCCCGGCCTTACTATCAAGGCCGGGGGTTTTGCGTCTGGGCATGGTGCCGAGGGGCGGAATCGAACCGCCGACACTGCGATTTTCAGTCGCATGCTCTACCAACTGAGCTACCTCGGCGTGGCGGCCCCGACGGGACTCGAACCCGCGATCTCCCACGTGACAGGCGGGTGTGTTAACCAACTACACCACGGGGCCTGGATTGTTGCCGGGTCGGGGGCGTCCGACCGGGCAACTTGGATGATAGCCGGGAGGAAGGGGAGTGTCAAGCCGCTTCTTCAGGGCTTTACCCAAAACTCCTTCCTCGCCCTCCCTTAGCCTGCTTCAAGAGTTCTTGGGTGACTTCATAGTTGAGCAGGCGAACCAGGCCCCTCAGGAGCAGGTACGGACCATCCCTCTCGCTGGGCAGCCCCAGCTTGCCCCCGAGCTGCAAAAGAAACCCCTTGAACGGATCCCCCAACCGCTCAACTTCCCAAAGGAACACCGCCAGCCCCAGCAAAACCGCCACCACCTTCCGGATCCGGGCAAGCCCCCGCACCTGGAAGGTCTCAAGCCCCAGCCCCGTCTTCAAAAGCCGGAAGAACCGCTCCACCTCCCACCGCCTGCG
>NZ_ATXJ01000026.1 GCF_000421625.1 Thermus islandicus DSM 21543
GTACCAAGCGTCAAACAGTACGCCTTCCGGCTGAAAGCCCTGCTCCTCCGCCCACTCCAGCAGGGCCAGCTTGCTCTCCTCGGCCAGGGCGGAGGTATGGATGGGGCTTTGAGCTAAAGCTTCTAGAGCGCGCCGAAGAGGCCGTGGTATCCTCTTCATTGGGCCTCCCTAGTCACCGGAGGCCCATTTTATCGGGGATCTTCAGCACCGCGTAAGTCCAGACCGTAATCATTAACCCTCTAAGGACCCCAACCTCATAAACTCTCCCACTCCTCGGGAGTGAGCCCAGCTTGCCGGAGGATGCTCCTCAGGGTGCCCACGGCGATTTCCCGGTGCGCGGGGACGATGACCGTGCGAAGGCCGTCCCGGTCCTCCCTCACAAACTTCACGTGGCTCCCTTTCTGGGAGTAGATGGCGAAGCCTGCCGCCTCGAGGCGCCGCTTGACCTCCCGGTAGGAGAGGGGCCTAAGCGGCGCCAACCTCCACCTCTACCGTCCGCACCTCGGGCACCCGGCTCGGGGTGGGGGGCTCAAGGTAGAGCTCAAGCGCCTCCTTGAGGTTGGCTAGCGCCTCCTCCTCGGTCTCCCCCTGAGAGGCCACATCCACCTCGAGGCACTGGGCCACCCAGAGGTCCCCTTCGCGCCACAAGTGAGCGGTGAAACGCCGGGTCATGGCCTCAGTGTACCCCGCCCCTACACCGGAAGGGGATCCTGCCCCTCTCCGAGGACCTCGATGGGGCGGCCCTTTGCATCCATGCGCCCTAGAGCCCAGAGGACGGCCGCCAGAGCGGCCACCTCCCCAGGCGAGAAAATGCGGGTATAGCCCCCATCCCGCACCACCAGGTGGCCGGGGGGCTCCAGGGGGTCCGTGAACACGTCCAGCCCCTGCTCCCACAGGTAACGGGCCAGCGCGTCAACGGGACGCATGGGCCACCTCCTCCAGGTGGGCCAGGGCCTCCCCCCAGCCCCTGGCCGTGAAGGGCGCCTCGCCTCGCCTCCACACGCTCAGCTCCTCGGGGGGGACTAGTCCCTTATGGGCGGCCTCAAGCCAGGCCCGGGCCTCGAGGCCGGGGTGGAGGAGGAGGTAGCGGGTCCTCGCCACCTGGGCCTCGAGGGCCACCTCCCAGCCCCCCTGCACCTCCAGGATCCACGCCCCGCTCGTTGCGGCCAGGTGAAGGCGGCGAGGGGGGGGCAGGTTTTGGCTAGCCCAGGTCAGGTGAGGGGTCAGGGTCTCCGGAGGCACCAGGTAGCGGTGGGGCTCCTGCTCCCCCTTCCCGTAGAGGGTCAGGACCACAGGCCCCTCCAGCCCCAGGGCGTGGGCCAAGAGGGCGGCGAGGCGGAAGGGGGAGGAGAAGAGGGCCTGGGCCTCCAGCCGCTCCCCGTCCCCCAGGGCCTGGACAATGGCGGGCTTGAAGTGGGCCAGGACGGGGCGGGCCTCCTCCGGGACGGCGGGGAGGACCTTCAGCCCCTCCCCCACGCGGTGGAAGGTGAGGGTGGGGTGCCCGTGCAAGGCGTGGAGAAGGTCAAGGCCAGTCATAGCCACTCCCCCTCCTCCTCGAGGGGCTCCGGTCCAAGCCCCCCCGGGTTTTCCGCAAGGCCGTTTGCGGAAAACTTTGGCCCATCCTCAACGCCAAAATCCGTTTTCCGCAAAAGCGCACTATCACGTAAGGGGGTTTGCGGCAAACCCCGGAGGCGGTAGGCCACCGCCCCCCCTTGCCCCCCGAGGGTCAGGCGCTCTACCGCCCCCGCTTGGGCCAGGGCCCGTAGGGCCTCTTCCGTGGTCCTCTCCCCGGCGTTCACCCGCTCGGCCACCAGGCGGATGAGCTCCTTGCGGGACTTGGGCCCATCCTCCAGGAGCTCCAGGACGGCCCGCTTGGCCAGCTCCGTCTTGGAGGGGCGGGCCTCCTCCTCGGGGAGGTCGGTCACGGCGAAGGCCAGGGCGTCCCCCTTCCAGATGCGCTCAACCCCCAGGGGGTCCTCGAGGGGGGCCAGGTTGTTCTTCAGGGTGTCCAGCTTGAGCACGTCCCGCCCCCCAGTGAGCTTGGGGGCCACCCGGGACAGGAGGAAGGCGCTCCGGGCCCCGGCCAGTTTGTAGAAGCTCCCCTGGATGCCGCGCTCCAGGGCGGTGAGGCCCGGCGCAGGCTTCGGGGTGTGGTCCAGGAGGATCACGCTGGGGCCGGCCTTGGCGATCTCCTTCAGGTAGCCCATCACCTCCGCCACGTGGTCCGAACGGCGGGCGTCCACGAAGGGGAAAAGGGCACTCCAGGAGTCCAGGACCAGGAGGGCGGGCCCCTGGCGGGCCATCCCCCGTTGCACCGACCCGAAATGGGCCAGGAAGGATTGAACCTCCGTCCGACGGAAGCCCGCGGGGGCTCTAAGCTTTGCTTATGAAGCGAGCTTGGGAAGTGTACGCCGGGGTCCTGCAAGCGGCTCGTGCTCGGGGTTTGGAAGGCGGGGACGAGGAGGTGGCGAAAACCCTCCTCGCCTGGCCCAAGGAGCGCTTCCGCGCCCTCGCCCGCGAGCTCGGCCTGAAGGAGAAGTACCTGCGCCACGACCTCCTCCCCGTCGCCTTCCTCCCCGAGCCCCTGCAGCGGGCCCTCCAGGAGGGGCTTCCCCTGCGCCAGGCCCACCGGCTCCACCGCCTCCTCAAGCGGGGGAGGCTCTCCCTCGAGGACCTCTTGGGCAAGGACCTCGAGGGCCTCCTCGCGCTCCTCGCCCCTCCGGGACAGGTGGACCCCTCGGCCCCCGTCTGGTTCTTTCCCCCGGAGCCCTGGGAGGAGGCCCTCCCCATGGCGGTGGCCCAGGCCCTGGTCCTGCTCTACACCAAGGAGGGGGAGCTGGTGGTGGACCCCATGGCGGGGCGGGGGACCGTGGTGGAGGCGGCCTGCGCCCTGGGACGCAGGGCCTGGGGTGGGGACATCGCCCCCAGGGGGCCAAGGGTGGAGCGGGCCGACATCCGGGACCTCCCCAAGCGCTTCCGGGGGGAGGCCTCCCTGGTGGTCCTCCACCCCCCCACCTTCCAGACCTGGCTTCAGGAGGAGGGGCACCGGGAGGAGGCGGAGGAGCGCTACGGGGAGTACATCCGCCACATCTCCTCCTTCCTGGACCTCTGCCGCCCCGCCCTGGCCCCTGGGGGGAAGCTGGTCCTGGTGGCCCGGCCCCGCCGGGTCCTGGCCCCGCGGGACCTGGAAGCGGGCCAGGACTTCTTCCTGGCGCCCTTGGAGCGGGCCCTGGCCGAGGCCGACTTCCGCCCCCGGCGCTACCACCTGGCCGTGAGCCAGGACGGCCGGCAGGACTGGCACCTCTTCGTGGGGGAGAGCGGGGAGGGAGGTGGGCGGTGAGGCCGAGGTTTTCCCCCAAGGTATCCCCTGCCCTCAAGGCGGAGATGGCCTACTCGGGGTGGGGCTACGACCCGGAGATGGCCGCCCTCTGGAAAGGCCTGGTTAAGGCCTACATCCCCCTGGCCCACGGCATCCCCATCCGGTGGCGGGTGGGGACGGTGGTCCACCGGGCGGCCGCCTGGCGGAAGGAGGGCGGGGTGTGGACCGTGGAGCTCTCTCCCCTCCTCTTCTCCCGCTACCCCGTCTACCTGGGAAAGCGCTACGGGCTTCCCATGGGCCTTCCGCCCCTCAACGCCCTGGTGCACGTCCTGCAGGAGGAGGGCCGGGCTGTCCCCTTGCCCCTCGAGGACGCCTTCCTCAAGCTCGCCCGGTCCGCCAAGCCCGTGATGGCCCTGGTGGCCTACCACGCCTCAAGCCCGGGGGAGCCCCTTCCCATGCTGGTGGAGATGGCGGTGGGTAGCGCCGACGCCCTCTCCCTCTACCTGAGGGCCTTGGAGGAGGCGGCGGGGAGGGATCTCCTCCCGGACCTCGTGAACCACCACCTCTTCGGCCCCCTCTTCGCCCACGCCCTGGGGGAGGGGGGAGAAGGCGCCCTGGCGCCCTGGGCCGATCTGGGGCCAGCCCCCTCTTCCCTTTCCCCGGCGGCCTACCGCCCCCTCTTCGGCCCACCCCACGCCGGGGCGGCGGCGGGGGACCCGGTGTGGGACGCCCTCTACGGGGCCCTCCTCCGGGCCTCGCGTCCCGAAGACCCGGAGGAGGCCCTTCTGGAGTGGCGGGACTACTGGTACTGGCGGGGCCGGGGGGAGCGCCTGGACGAGCCCCTTCCGTCCGACGGAGGACGAGGCCCAGGGGAAAATGGGGAAGGAGGGAAAAGATGAAAAGGTTCGCCAAACCCCAGCAGGCTTCGGAGCTCGGCCTTCGCCTAAGCCGCGCCCTGGTAAAGGGCCAGGACCTCCTCAAGGTGGCGCTCCTCACGCCAAGGCGGGCCTCCCTTACCCCCGACCTGGCCCTGGTCCTGGACCGCTCGGGGAGCATGGCGGGCCGCAAGCTCCAGGAGGCCAAGGCCGCGGCCCTCGCCGTGCTGGAGGCCTTCCCGGAGCGGGGCCGGGTGGCGGTGGTGGCCTACGATCACGAGGTGGAGGTGGGGGGGCTGGACCGGAAGGCGGCCCGGGCCTACCTGGAGGCCCTCGAGGCCGGGGGTAGCACCGCCCTCCACGCGGGCTGGCGGCAGGGGGCCCTCCTCCTCAAGGACCCCACCTGGCCCCGGTTCCTCTTCCTCCTCTCCGACGGCCTGGCCAACGTGGGCCTCACCGACCCCGAGGCCCTGGCGGAGGAGGCGAGGAAGGCGGCCCGGGAAGGGGTCTACACCTTCACCCTGGGCTTCGGGGACGGGTACCACCGGGAGCTCATGGCCCGCATGGCCCGGGAGGGGGGTGGGGTCCACCGCTACGTGGCGGAGGGGGAGCTCCTGGCCACCCTCCTCGCGGAGCTCGCCTTCCTCAAGGCCCCGGTGAACCTCGGGGTCCGGGTGCGCCTGGGGGGAACGGAGGCCCACCTGGCCCCCTTCGCCCCCGAGGAGGAGCGCATCCTCCTTCTCCCGGTGGAGGCCCAGGTGCTGGAGGTGGAGGAGGGTTTTCCCGGGGGCGCGGTCCTCTACCGCCTGCCCCTTCCCGAACCCGCCCCCGAGGGGAGCGAGGCCTGGCGGGAGGTGGAGCTCGAGGCCCTGCTTTGGGAGGCGGGGCGGCTTTTGGAGCGGGAGGCCGATTCCGAAGAGGAGGCGAAAGCCCTGGCGGAGAAGGCAGGGGCCCTTTCGGCCAGCCTGCGGGCCCACCCCTTAGGGGAGAGCGAGCGGGCCCTGGCCCTGGTCCAGGCGCTGGAGGCCTTTAAGGGGGCCATGGAGCGCCTGGCCACCTTCTACGATGCCTTGACCTCGGACCGGGTGGCCCGGGAGGGCGCGGCCTTCACCACCCAGCTCTCCTTCCCCCTCCGCCTGAGCCAGACGCAGTACCGGGACCGCACGGAGGAGCCTCCAAGCGCCACGGCGGAAGGAAAGCGGGTAAGGAGGCGCAAACAGTTGAAAAATAACCCATAAATCCGCCCACTTCCTCTCTCCCTTCCCTGTTTGTCCAAGAGCATAAAACTCCACGGAGGGCGGCGAAGGAAGCCGAGGGAGGTAAAATGAACCCAGGAATGCCCGAGGCCAAAGCCCCAAAGCTCTTTCTCGGCGTCCACGCCCGCCTGGTCTTCCCTGACCCCAAGGACGAGAGGGCGGTCCTGGACCTGATGCGCCGCTTCTCGGCGGCGAAGCGCTTCGCCTACCAGCGCCTCCTGGAAGGGAAGTCCCGCGAGGAGCTCAAACGGGCGGACGGGCCCCTCTGCACCCTCTTCCGCCTCAACACCCGCTACGCCGACGGGGCCATAGAGAAGGCGAAAGCGGTCCTGGACTCCGCCCTGGAGCTCGGAAGCGACCCCCGCAAGGTGGTCTTCGGGGGGAGGGGGCTTTTTGAGCAGCTCAAGCGCAAGCACCTCTCGGGCAAAGACCGGGAGCGGCTCAAGAGGGAGTGGAAGGAGAAGAGGCAAGAGCTCCTCTACAGCCGAGGGGACAAGAGCAGGGAGGGCAACCTCAACCTCCGCGTTGAGGTCAGGGACGGCGCGCTGTGGCTCCGGATCCACCTAGGAACCGAGGAAAATAAGTACGCCTACGCCCTGGTGAAGACCTCCCACCCCCAGCTCAAAGCCCTCCTGGAGAGGGTCTGCTCCTCCTCCCCCTACAACACCGAGCTCACCCTCAAGGAGGGGAAGCTCTACGCCCACCTCTCCTGGGGCGAAGCCCTTCCCCCTCCCGTCCACACGAAGGCGAACGGGGTTCTCGGGATAGACGTGAACAGCGACCCCTACCACCTGGCCCTCGCCGTGGTCTCTCCCGATGGGAACCTCGTCCGCTACCTCACTCTCTCCCTGGAAGAGGTGGACTCCGCCCCCAACAAGGGAGCTAAGGAACTCTTCCTCTGGAAAATCGCTCATCAGGTAGTGGCCCTGGCGGAGGAGCACGGGGTGACCCTCGCCACGGAGAGGCTCAAATACCTCAGGAAGTCCAAGAGGGGTGACGGCTTGGGGCGGAACTTCCGCAGGAAGCAGCACCGCTTCGCCTACCGCTCCCTCCTGGAGAAGATCCACTCCCTTGCCCGTAAGCGGGGCGTGGAGGTCCTGGAGGTGAACCCCCAGGACACCTCCACGATAGGGATGCTCAAGTACGCTCCCCAGCTTTCCCTTTCCAAGGACATCGCCGCCGCCCTCGTGATCGGGAGGAGGGCTCTGGGGTACGAAGAGAGGCTCCCCAAGGGCTACGAGGCCCTTCTCCAAGACGAATCCTTCCTCGCCCATGCCGAGGGGTTCTACCAAGCCCACCTCCAGGAGCTAGAGAAGCTCAAGAGGGCGGAGAAGAACCCCTATCTCAGGCGGAGGCTTTCCCGGGAGATGGGGAAGGCCAAAGCCGCCCTTTGCCTTCTTTCGAGCTTTCGGGGCTCGCCAGGGAGCCGCGGGAAGGCACCCCACAGAAGGAGCTTCCCCGGCACCCATCCCTGGCGGGTCCTGAAAGTAGGCCTCGTCCTTCCTCTCCTTGGGCGCGAGGTGCCGCGAGATCTCTCGCCCCTCAAGCCCGTCCTGCACCTAGCTCCGCTGACCGTGGGACCGTGGGAGAAGCGGATGGAAAGCCAAGACCCTCATCCTGGTGGGGGGTCGGCGCGCATAAATGCGCGCTTCGGCTAACCAGGATCTGGGGAAGTGGAAGGCCGGGGACCTCGCCAAGGTCCTGGCGGAGGTCCTGGAAAGGGCCTGGGGCGTGGAACCTCCCGGGAAGGGGGAAGAGGTCCTCTTCAGCCTAGCCCTGGAGGGGAAGCCCCTGGTGGACTTCCCCGAGTACCGGGACTACCTGAAGCGGCTCCTCACCGGGGAGCGGCGCTTCGCCCGAGGAAGCCTGGGCCTTTGCCATGCCTGCGGCCAGGAAGGGGTACCCGTGGTGCGAAGCTTCGCCGACTTCAAGCTCAAGTTCTACATTACGGACAAGAAGGGCTTCGCCCCGGGGGTGCGGGAGGAGGGCTTCGCCAAGGCCTACGCCCTGTGCCAGGACTGCTTCCGGGCCCTGAAGCTGGGGGAGGGGTTCGCTCTGGAACACCTCAAGCTCCGCTTCCTGGAGACCGAGGCCCTGGTCCTTCCCGGGGCGGAGCTCGAGCCCGAGAGGCTCTCCGCGCTTGTGGAGAGGATCCTGGCCCAGGTGGAGGGCCTGGAAAGGCTTTCCGCCTGGCGGGACTTCCTCGCCCGGGCGAAGCGGCAGGAGGGGGTGGGCTACCTGGGGTTCACCCTTCTCCTCTTCCGCGAGGCCCAGGCGGCCACCAAGGCGGAGGAGGTGGTCCTGGAGGTGCCCCCCTCCCGGGTGGAGGCCCTCTTCCAGGCCATGGGGGAGGCGGGGGTAGAGGGGGTCCGGGATTGGCTTTACCTCCTCCCCCTGGACCGGGGCCAAAGGGGCGTGCGGGCGGGCCTGGCCCTCGAGGCGGCCTCCCGCCTCTTCCTCGGCCTTCCCTTCCGCTCCCGGGACTGGGTGCCCCTCTTTCTTAGGGCTGCAGAGCGGGCCTTCCGGGAGGATGCCACCCTTTTCGCCGCCTCCCGGTTTCGCGGCCCCTGGGGGGGCCTTGCGCCTCGTGGCCCTGGCGGCGGATTGGTTGGGGATTCTGGCCCGGATGGGCCTTTGGGGAGGCGCTATGGAGGCGAAGGATCTTTCGGGTGCGTTGCTGGAAGAAGAGGAGAAGGAGGCCTTCCGCGCCTACAGGTTTGGTCCCCTCGAGGCCGGGCTCTACCTCCTGGGTAAGGCCATGGAGGCTGTAGGGCAGGCCCAGGCCCGGCTTTACGAGTACCGCAAGGAGCCCCTCCTGGAGGCCATCGGTTGGCAGGGGATGAGCCTTGTTCGGGTGCGGCTACTGGTGCCCGAGGTGATGGCCAAGGCGACCTACTACCTGGATGGGGAGGACCGTACCCGGGTAATGGACCTCCTGGGGCGGGCCACGGATCTCCTGGAGCGGGCCGAGGGGGGCCTTTCTGACCGGGAAGTGCCGTACTACATCCTCATGGGGTACGCTCAGGCCCGCAGCCAGCGCCTGCGGGTCGGAAAAAGGGAGGTGGCGCATGAAGGAGAGGATGCCTAACGCCGAGATCCTTTTCCTATACGAGGCGAAGGACACCAACCCTAACGGAGACCCTGACGCGGAGAACCGCCCCCGCATGGACTACGTGGGGCGTCGGCTTCTCGTGAGCGACGTGCGCCTTAAGCGCTACGTGCGGGACTACCTCCTGGCCCGCGGGGAGGACGTCTGGGTCCGCACCCGGGAGGATGGCTCCCGCACCGACGCCGACGGGCGGCTGGAGGAGCTCAAGGCCCTCTACAGGCAGGAGACGGGAAAGGAGACGGGGGCGAAGAAGAAGGACCTGGACCCCGAGTTCCTCGCTTGGTACCTGAGGCGCTTCAGGGACGTGCGCCTCTTCGGGGCGGTGCTGCCCATCAAGGCCGAGGGCGAGGCCAAGGGGGGGACGGGGCAGTTCGTGGGGCCGGTGCAGTTTGACTGGGGCTACTCCCTCCACCCGGTGGAGGTGTACACCGCCACCATCGCCAGCCAGTTCGCCGGCCGCACCGAGGGGGGTAAGGGGGAGCACGGCACCTTCGGCAAGGACCACCGGGTTCACTACGCCCTCATCGCCTTCTGGGGGAGGGTTTCCGCCCTACGAGCCGAGCGGGTAGGGCTTGCCCTCGAGGACCTTGATTACCTGGAACGGGGACTCCTGGAGGGCCTTTTGGAGGGGTCCACCACCCGGAGCAAGGTGGGCCAGACCCCTCTCCTCTACCTGCGGGTGGACTGGAGGGAGGGCTTCCGGCCCCTCGGAGACCCCAGGGACGGGCTCCGGGTGCGGCCCGAGGGGGGGAAGGCCCCGGAGGCCATCCGCTCCCAAGCCGACTACGTGCTGGAGGCGGAAGGCCTCTCCGAAAGGCTCGCCCGCTACCGGGAGGCGGTGGAGCGGGTGCGCCTGTGGCAGCATCCTGGCCTGAAGGTGGAGGGGCTTTCCCTGGAGGGGGTGAGGGTGGAGGAGGTGGGCTTCTGACCGTTCTCCGCTTCGTCCTCAAGGGAAAACGGGCCCACTTCCGCCGCTTCTACACCAACTCCTCGGCCCTGACCTACCCCGTCCCACCCCCCTCCACCCTTCTGGGGCTCCTGGGGGCGGCCCGGGGGCTCGGCCCAGAGTTCGCCGAGGACCTCTCCGGGATCTACCTCTCCGTCCGCCCTCTGGGAGGGCAGAGGCCGCTTTTCCAGACGGTGAACTACCTCTTCCTCAAGGAGGGGACCCTGAGCGAGCTGAGAGGCCTCTACAAGGACGGGCGCACCCAGATCCCCCTCCAGTTCCTGGTGGGGGAGGAAGGGAGGGCGGTGGCCTACGAGGTGTACGTGGCCTCCCATGATGCGGGGCTAATGGGGGACCTGGCCCGGGCTCTGGAGGCCCCCGCCTACCCCCTCTCTCTTGGGCCCGCCTTCGCCTTGGGCTGGGTCGAGGCGGTGACCTTGGCGCGGGGCGAAGTGTTGGAGGGCTGGGAGGGGGAGGGGATTGGCTGGTGGCGGGCGGACCGCCTCCAGCTACGGAACCTAAAGGAGCCCCCTACGGGGGTGCGCCTCTACCGGGACCGCTTTCCCGTGGCCCTGGGTCCGGACCGCAGCCCCAGGCGGGTGGAGGAGCTGGCCCTCGAGGTGGAAGGGAAGCCCCTAGCCGTGGCCTACGAGGGCCTGGTCCTCGAGGTGGAGGGCCTGGAGGGGTGCGCGGTGGGCGTGGTTAGGGTGTAGGCGGTGTACGTGGTCATGGTCTACGATGTGGCGGTAGAGCGGGTGGCGAAAGTGCTCAAGGTGGGGAGGCGGTACCTCACCTGGGTCCAGAACTCCGTCCTGGAAGGGGAGCTTTCCCCCGCTCGCTTCGCCCGCCTAAAGGTGGAGGTGGCCAAGGTAATTGAGTCCTCGGACGCAGTTCGCTTCTACGTGCTCCCCGATAAGGGAGCCCTTCGGGTAGAGATCCTGGGTACCTCCAAGAACGAGCCCAACCAGTTTATCTGACTGGACTTACGCGGTGCTGAAGATCCCCGATCAAATGGGCCTCCGGTGACTAGGGAGGCCCAATGATGGGGATACCACGGCCTCTTCTGCGCGCTCTAGAAGCTTTAGCTCAAAGCCCCATCCATACCTCCGCCCTGGCCGAGGAGAGCAAGCTGGCCCTGCTGGAGTGGGCGGAGGAGCAGGGCTTTCAGCCGGAAGGCGTACTGTTTGACGCTTGGTAC
>NZ_ATXJ01000027.1 GCF_000421625.1 Thermus islandicus DSM 21543
AAGTACGATGGGCTGTGCATCGAGGACTTGAACCTGAAGGGGATGGCGAAAACCAAGCTTTCCCTTTCGGTTCTGGATGCGGCCCTAGGTGAGTTTAGGCGGCAGTTGGAGTACAAGAGCCTCTGGTACAGGAAGCACCTGGTGGTGATTGACCGCTACTTCCCCAGCAGCAAGCTCTGTAGAGAGTGCGGAGCCATCAACCAAAACCTTGCCCTCTCAGACAGGGTTTGGGCCTGCGGGTGTGGGGCGGTGCACGAACGAGACCTGAACGCGGCCCAAAACATCCGGGCTGAAGGAATCCGCAAGATTCCCGTCGCCGTGGGGCACACGGAGACGCAAAACGCTTGGGGAGAGGGCGTAAGACCTACATATCGTAGGCTGTCCTCGTCGAACCAAGAATCCCACCGGCTTTAGCCGTGGGAGTGTCAATGGAATCTTCTATGGGCTTCTTCTTTTCGCCTTGGTCCCGTGCGAAGGACAAGGGGAGAATACCGCCTCCCCCCAGGTGGGCACCGTCTCCAAGCCCTTGCCCTTGCCGCCTTTTTTGGTCGAGCTTGCCTGGGCCGCCCCGGTCTGGCAGCGGTACTCCCTTACCCTTGGGGCGCTCGGGTATAGGAACGGGGCAGAGCTTACCGGCGCCGAGGGCGAGGCCACCCTCTTCCTTCCCGTGAACCCCGGCCTCGAGCCCGAAGCTCTGGAGCTCAAGCTGGCCTTTTCCCCGGGGCTCCCCCAGGGCTACCTGGAGATCCTCTCGCAGGGCCAACCCGTTTTCCAGGCTGCCCTGCCCGCCACCTCCCTCCGCGTCCCCCTAAAGGGCGTGGGGGTGCAAAACGGCCTTTTGACCCTTCGGCTTCGCACCCGGTTCCCGGCTCAGGACCTTTGCGCCGCCCAAGGGCTCTTCCGCGTGCAGGTCCTTCCCGAAAGCCAACTCCTCCTCGCTGGCCGGCCCACGCCCCCCGAAACCCTGGCGGCCTTCCTTCCCCCCTATGTGGAGCGGGTGGTGGTCTACCTGCCCGAGCCCCCGCCCCGCGAAGCGGCCCAAGCCGTCCTTTGGCTCGCGGGTTTCCTGGCGCGGACCTACCCGGGGCGGGTGCCGGAACTCCGCCTCGAGGCGCCCCCCAAGGCCCCCCTTGAGCCCCATCCCTTCGTCCGCCACGTGGTCTGGCAGGAAGGCCTCGGCGCGAAACTCGAGGGTTTCGCCCTCTACCTGGGCAGCCTCCAGGAGGCCGCCCGCCTCTTCCTGGCCGAGCCCGGCCTCCCGAAGGCCCCCTTCCCCGGGGAGGCCACCGAGGCCCTCTCCCTTAAGACGCCCGAGGAGCTTGGACCCAGGGTGAGCCTGGCCGCGCTCGGCTACGGCCCCAAGCGGGTGGAGGGGTTCGGTGTGCTGACCGCCTCCTACGCCTTCGCCCTGGCCGACCTTGGACCGAAGCGTCGCCCCGTGGGCCTAAGGCTCCGGGCCGTCCACAGCCCCGCCCTTCCGGAAAGGGGCTATGCGGAGCTCCTCCTAAACGGGGTGGCCTTCCATGCCGAGCCCTTGGAAGGGACCCTTCTGGACCTCTACGCTCCCGTGCCCGCCCCCCTCCTGGAGCGCAACAACACCCTGGAGGTGCGCTTCCGCTACGCTCCCGCCGAGGGCCAGTGCACCTATGGCGCCCTGCCCTTTACCGCCACCCTGGACCCCGCCTCCTACCTGGTCCTCGAGGGGGGCGAAGCCCTTTCGGGACTGGACGCCTTCCCCCAGGCCCTGCTTCCCAAGTTCTGGGTTTACCTTGAACCTTTGGACCGCTTCAAGCTCGGGCTCGCCGCCCGCCTGGTCCAGGCCCTTCAGGAGACCACCCGAACCCCCCTCCTTCCCGAGATCGCCTCCGCCCCCGACCGTGCCCCCCTCCTGGCCGTGGGCGGACCCAATCTGCCCCAGACCCTGGGGGCGCCCCTCCGCACCCCCGGGTTCCGCCTTGTGGACAGCCGGGGCACCCCCTGGCTGGTGGTCCAGCCGGAAGGTCCCTACGCCGCCCTTCAGGCTTTTTCCTGGAAGGAGGGCCCCGTCCTCCTCCTCAGCCATACCAACGCCAGCGGGGAGATCTTGGCGCCCTTCCTGCAGGAGGCCCTCAAGGAAGGCTGGTTCGCCCTCCACGGGGAGATCGCCCTCCGCGGCCCCTCAGGGCCCCTCTTGACCTTTTCCCTTTCCAAAAGCGCCCTCCGGGTCCAACCCTTGCCCGAAACCCCGGGGAGCCTCCTCGCCCGGTACCGCAAGGAGGTCTACCTGGCCCTAGCCGCCCTCGCCCTCCTTTTGCTGGTGGCCCTTTACCCCAAGGTAGTGCGCCGTGGAAAGGCCTAAACTCGGCGAGTTCCTGGTGGCCCGAGGCCTCCTCAGCGAGGAGCAGCTCTCCCGGGCCCTGGAGATCCAACAAAGAAGCGGGGAGAGGCTCGGCCGCATCCTTCTGGCCTTGGGCTACCTCCGGAGGAAGGAGCTCTACCAGGCCCTCTCCGAGCTGTGGGGCCTCCCCTTCGTTCTCCTCACCGAGGAGCGGCCCGACCCCAAGCTCCTGCGGCGCTGGCCCCTCGAGGAGGCCTTAAGGCACCGGGCCATCCCCCTGCGGGTTCGCCAAGACGGCACCCTCCTCGTGGCCGTAAACGACGCCCCCTCCCCTGCCCTAAAGGCCGCCCTTAAGGCCCACCTGGGCGAGGCGCACCCCCTCTTCCTGGTCACCACCGATTGGGACGTGGACTGGGCCATCCGGGAGTTCTACCGGGAGGGCCTTCTGGACCGGGCGGTCTACGCCCTCTACTACCGGAGCCCGGAGGAGTCGGCCTACACCGTCTTCACCCCGGGCCAGTACCTGGCCTTGGCCGCGGGCCTATTGGGAACGCTCCTCGGCCTCTACCTTTGGCCCAGGGAGACCCTGATCCTTCTGAACCTCCTGGTCAACGCCTTCTTCTTTGTGGGCGTGGCCTTCAAGTTCGGCGTGAGCCTCGCCGGGGCCCTGGCCGAGCGCCACGCCCCCGTGACCGAGGAAGAGGTCCGGGCCCTAAAGGACGAGGAGCTTCCCATCTACACCATCCTGGTCCCCGTGTACCGGGAGGCCAACGTGGTGGGCCTCCTGATGCGGAACCTGGCAGGGCTGGACTACCCCAAGGAGAAGCTGGAGATCCTGGTCCTGGTTGAGGAGGACGACCCGGAAACCCTCGAGGCGGCCAAGGCGGCCCGCCCTCCGGCCAATGTGCAGTTCGTGATCATCCCCAACGGCCAGCCCAAGACCAAGCCCAAGGCGTGCAATGTGGGCCTCCTCTTTGCCCGGGGGGAGTACCTGGTCATCTACGATGCGGAGGACCAGCCGGAGCCGGACCAGCTCAAAAAGGCGGTGGTGGCCTTCCGGAAAGGCCCGGAGCACAGGGTGTGTGTACAGGCTGCGCTGAACTACTTCAACTGGAACGAGAACTTCCTCACCCGGATGTTCACCCTGGAGTACTCCTACTGGTTTGACTACCTCCTCCCGGGCCTGGACCGCCTCGGCCTCCCCATCCCCCTCGGGGGGACCAGCAACCACTTCAAAACGGAAAAGCTCCGCGAGCTTGGCGGCTGGGACCCCTTTAACGTGACCGAGGACGCCGATCTCGGCATCCGGGCGGCCATGCGGGGCTACACCGTGGGCGTGGTGAACTCCACCACCTACGAGGAGGCCAACAACCACGTGGGCAACTGGATCCGCCAGCGCTCCCGCTGGATCAAAGGGTACATGCAGACCGCCCTGGTCCACAGCCGTAAGCCCCTCAGGCTCCTGAGGCGGGTGGGCCTGCGCCAGTTCCTAGGCTTTTTCCTCCTCATCGCCGGAACCCCCCTCACCTTCCTCCTTTCCCCCCTCCTTTGGGGGCTTTTCCTCCTTTGGCTGGTCACGGGAACTCGGGCCCTGGAACCCTACTTTCCCCCCTTCGTCCTCTACCTTGCCCTGTTTAACCTCCTCCTGGGGAACGCCTTGGCCATCTACCTCAACATGCTGGCGGCGTTTAAGCGCAGGCTCTACGCCCTGGCGCCCTTCGCCCTCCTCAACCCTGTCTACTGGACCCTCCACAGCGTGGCCGCCTACAAGGCCCTGGTCCAGCTCTTCACCAAGCCCTTCTACTGGGAGAAAACCCTCCATGGCCTCAGCAAGCAGGAAGCGTCCCACCTGGAGCCCGCCCCTTGAGCTAGGGCTGGGCCTACTCCTGGCCCTGCCCGCCGGCATGGCTGCCCTGGGGCTAACCCAAGAGGGCTACCTCAGCGATCTCCACGCCGCGTACCTGGCCAAGGTGTACCTGACCCTAGACCGCGGCCGGTTGGAGTTCCTGGGCTTCAGTTACCCCCCCCTGCCGCTTCTCCTGCTCCTCCCCTGGCCCTCCCCGTGGGCGCCCCCCATCCTGGGCACCATCGTTTTGGGTTTGGGCTTTGCCCTCCTCCTGGCCGAGGTCAAAAGGCGGGCCGGGATCCTCCCCTTGGTTTTGGCCGGGGGCTTTCTGCTTTCCCCCTGGCCCATCCACCTCCTCGCCCAGGACTTCGCCCAGGTCCTGGGCCTCGTCCTCCTGTGGTGGGCCTGGACCCTCTACTTGCGCTGGCTGGAAGAGGGCCTATCCTTTTTTCTCTTCGCCTCCGGGCTTGTGCTGAGCCTCGCCGTCTACGCGACCCCCTTCGCCCTTCCCTTGGGGGTGCTCTTCGCCCTGGGGATCGGCCTCCTCCGACGGATGGAGCCTCGAGCCTGGGCCGCGGCCAGCCTGGTCCTCCTCTTCCCCCTCCTCTTCACCACCCTGGCCTGGACCTACCTAGGCTGGCTCTTCACAGGTGGGGGGATCTCCCTCTATAGGGCCCTGCCCCAGGAAACCCCTCCCTTGGGAGAAGTCTTCCTGGCAAGCCCCGCCTACGTGGCTGGGGGCCTCTTCCTCTTGGCCCGCGTCCGGCCAGGACTGCTCCTTTACCTGGCGCCCCTTTTCGTCCTCCTCGCCCTGACGCCTCTGGGCTTTGGCTACACCCTCCCTGTGGCCACCGCCCTCCTCCTCCTCTTCCCCCTAGGGGGTTTGCACTGCCTTGCCCCGAAGCCGCACCTCCTGGGAGCCACCCTGCTGGTTGCCCTTCTCCAGGCCGTGGCAGGCTGGGCCCTTCTAGAGCCCCTCAAACCCCCCCCGGACCCCCTGGAGCGGGCCATCGGCCAGACCCTGGCCCAGGCCCCGCCCCGATCCACCCTGGCCGACGACCGGGAGAGCTACCGCCTCCTCGCCTGGGCAGGGACGGCCAGGCCCTTTGTGCTCCCCGCCGACGCCGGCTTCCTCCTGGCGCTTTCCGCCCCCCAGGCCTACGTGAGCCGCGTACTGGTCTGCCCGGGCGGCGGAGCGCTCCAGCCCCGCTACGGCCAAGGAACCCCCCCTGGGTTTAGGGAGGAGTGGCGGTACAAGGGCTGCCGCCTGCTGAGGAAGCGGGGAGAGCCCCCCTGACCGTAAACCCGCCCCCTTGACCCAAGGCGCGCCCTGGCCCTGTACCTCTGGGGTAGGGCTTTGGATGGCCCAAAGCTCAGAACCCCGCGCAGCTTGGCCTCGAGCGAAACTGGCGGTCCCGAAATGCCTTCGTGGGTTGCCTCAGAGCTCCACCCCAGCCGTCTTCAGGGTCAGCCAAGCTACCTTGCGCACCCGGCCACGGCTGAGGCTGTGGATCCGCAGCATGAGGCACGCACTCAGGCCTAGGGGTCGTCCCCTTGGGGCCAGAACCTGGCCCTTCCACGATGTAGCGCTTCTACCCCACCTTGGAGGCCTCGAGTTAGCCCCCCGGGCCGGAGGCCCTCCTTGGGCAGCGCGTTACGCTCACTCTTCAGCGCTTCGGCGGAAGGGTGCGGCTGTAGCTTCGCGGCAGGGCCGAAACGCTGTTCAGGATCTCCTCCTCGTGCCGCAAAAGCCAGCTCCTCACCTCGGGAGGCGCGCTCTCCATCAGCCAGCGCTTGGCCTCCGCCCCCCGCCCGATCACCAGGGCGTTCAGCCAGTGACCCAGGGCGCTTCCCTGCATCCCCGGGAGGTCCCTCGAGGCCCGAGCCTTCAGGAAGTCCTCGCGGTACGCCTTCATGGCCTGCAGAGCGGGTACGGGGAACTTCCGGGTGACCTCGTGGAACACCAGGCCGTCGTAAGCGTAGACGCGGTAGACCCCGGGGGAGTAGGCGAAGGGCAGGTCCCCAAAGTAGGCGTACACCCCAAGGGCGATGAGCTCCCCCCGGCCGTCCCCGTCCAGATCCCGCACCTCCCGGATGCCCCCGTCCCCCCACTCCTGGTAGAGGAGGTTGCGGAGGCCGCCCTCTTGGGTGAAGAGGTAGTGCGTGGTGCAGCAGTGGGCGCCGCCGGAATACCCCGTGAGCAGGAGCTCCTTGGGGGGGCTTCCGGTCACCTCCACCAGGGAGGCCTCCAAGCGGAAGTCCCGGACCTCAACAAGGGTGCGACCGGCCAGGAGGATCCGCGCCACCTGTTCCCCCTCGTTTTCCTCAATGCGCAGGCTGTAGCTTCCCCAGGCCAGGGTCTGCAAGGGCTTTTGCGCCAGACCGAGGGAACCCAGAAGCGCCAGCAGGGTCAGAACCCAAGCGTTCATGGCTCTAGTCAATTATAGGCCTAGTTTAAGTGGATGCCCGCACCTCCCTTACCCTCAGGAGCACCTTAGGCCCCGCGGCTACAATTTTGACCCTAGGTCATGGGGGGAAGACCCTGCCTACGGGGCATGCGGATTGCGATGGGGAACTGCTGCGCCACCAGACCCCCGAGGAGATCCTTCGCGATCACCTCTATCCCGAGCGGGAGGGCATAGACGCCGCCCTGGAGTGCGCTGCCTTCCTCGCCGACTAGCGGGAGGTGACCGTCTGAAGCTCTTGGTGGAGGTGAACCTCACGCCGAGCTGGGTGGAGCCCCTCCGGGAGCGGGGCGTGGAGGCGGTGTAGGGGTCGGCCTTTGGCCCCGGACGAGAGGCTCCTCGAGGCCGCGGCCGAGAGAGGTTAGGTGCTGCTGACCCACAACGAGGAAGTATCCTGAAGTCGGAGCCGTTTGTCCCTTCATGGGCCTTCTTTAGTCACTTTGACGTTGAGGACATGAGGGAGGGAAGGATGCTGTTAAGAAGCCGCTGGCGCTTACTTGCGTGGCCTTTGCTCTCTTTGGTCGGACTCTCCGCCTGCTCACCAGGTTCGGGACCGGCGTCCAAAACGCCCCCTTCTCCGGTCCTAGCTTCCCCTTTCCAAGGGGAGTTCCGCGTCACCAATGTCAGCGATCATGAGTACCCTTTCCAGTTCAAGGACAGCAACGGCTACCTCCTCAGTTGGTGGGGGGAGAAGCTTCCCGGGGTGGACGGGCATCAGGGATACGACTTTCCCATGCCAGAGGGCACGCCTCTTCTGGCGGTCTATGACGGTGAGGTGACGTTCGCAGGCTGGGAAAACCCCTTCTACTGCCCTCCCCTGGACAAGACGGTATCCGGCCTAGGCGTTGTGCTACGCCATCGCCTACCGAGTGGAGAGGTGTTTCTCTCCATCTACGCCCATATGAGCGAGGTGCGGGTCAAGGTGGGTGACCCGGTGCATACGGGACAGGTCCTGGGCCTTTCCGGAAACACGGGATGCAGTACGGGACCCCACCTGCACTTTGAAATGCGTCGGGCTAAAGGGACGGAATGGCCTGTTTTTGATCCTTATGGCTGGAGCGGGGAAGGGGAGGACCCATGGAGCAAGCACCCGTCTGGCGTTTCCAGCCATTGGCTATGGGCGGAGGGAAAGGCTCCCCCTCTTTTTTCTGAAGTGAGCCTTCCCCCGAATCCACAGCCCACGGACCGCGCCCCGGTGGCGATCACAAGGGTCCGCTACATGGGGGCCAACGACGCCAAGAACCCGAACAACGAGTTCGTGGACATCACCGCAGATCCTCGCTTCGCTACGGCTCCCGTTTCCCTAAAGGGATTCCTCCTCAAGAACAAGGTTGGAGAAGCCTTCGCTTTCCCAGACATCGCTCTGGAGCCGGGTTCGTCCATCCGGGTGTACACCGGTCCGGGCAACCCGAGCGCGGAAGCCCTGTTCTGGGGGCGAACCCGGCCGGCGTGGGACAACTGGGGCGACTGCGCCCAGCTGGTTTATCCTTCCGGGGCTCGCTACCTCCTGGGCTACCGCTCGGGGTGTGCATCGGCACAGGGTCTTGGGATTCGCGCCAGCGAGGAAGCAAGCGTCCTCCGAGACGCCCACAACCTTCCCCTCCCCTAACTACCCCCTCAGCACCCGCTTGTACCAGACCTCGAGGGCCCACACAGAGCCCGTGGAGGGGCCTTGGGAAGCCTGCCCCTTTTGGCCATCACTTTAAGGAAGGCGCCCCGCGCCCGGGAGAACTGAACCCCTTTCACCCCCGCTCTCTAGGCTCTTCCGCAGGGCCCCGCTGCGCAAGGCCTTGTTTCCGCGCAGGGTTCCTTACGCGACCCGGCGTGTAAAATGGGCCCAAATGGGCATGATCCTCTGGGTGCCGGTCCTTCTCCTCGTCCTCCTGGCCGTCTGGGCCTACAACACCGTGGTGGCCCGCAAAAACCAAGTGGAGAACGCCTTCGGCGCGGTGGAGGCCCAGCTCAAGAAGCGCCGGGACCTCATCCCCAACCTGGTGGAAGCGGTGAAGCAGTACATGGCTTACGAAAAGGACCTCCTGGAGAAACTCACCCGCCTCAGGGAGGCCCTGGAGGGGACGAAAGACGCCGAGGAGGCCCTCCGCCTCGAGGGCGAGCTCTCCCGGGCCCTCGCCGCCCTTCGCCTCCGGGCCGAGGCCTACCCCGACCTCAAGGCGAGCCAGAACTTCCTTCAGCTCCAGGCGGCCCTCACCGAGGCCGAGGACTCCATCGCCGCGGCAAGGCGCTTCTACAACCAGGCGGTGACGGAGTACAACAACGTCCTGGAGCAGATCCCCTTCGCCTTCTTCGCCCGCGCCCTGGGCCTTTCCCGCAAGCCCGTCTTCACCCTTCCCCAGGAGGAGCGCGAGGCGCCCGACCTCAGAGGGCTCTTCGGAAGGTGAGCCGTGCCCCTGGAGGCCTTGGAGGCGGAGAGGCGGCGGACCCTCCTCCTTGCGGGGGGCTTCCTCCTCCTCGCCGTGTCCCTGCCCGTGGGGGCTTTGCGCTTGGGCCTGGACCCTGGGCTCCCCCTCTTCCTGGCCGGCCTCCTCTACCTGCCGGCCCACCTCCTGGTGCGCGGCTTCAAGGCGAGGGTCAAGCGCGCCTTGGTGGGCCCTGTGGCCGAGGCCCTGGGCTTCCGTTACTCGCCGGAGGGCGGCTTCTCCCGGGAGGAGGCCCTGGCCTCCGGCCTCTTCCCCTCCCCCGACCGCTACGAAGCCGAGGACCTGGTGGAAGGGGAGGTGGGGGGTATCCCCTTCGCCTCCTCGGACGTCGCCCTCTACCGCAAGGTGCGGACAAAAAACGGCTCCCACTACCAGAGGTTCTTCGGGGGCACCCTCTACCGCTTCCGCCTCCCCTTCCCCGTAGAGGGGGAGGTGCGCCTCGCCCCTCAGGGCAGGGGAAAGGGGGTGGGGGGGCTTACGGGGCGGACGCTTCTCCTCCTGTACGGCTTCATCGCCTTCTTCGCCCTCTTCGCCGCCCTGGTGCCCGCCGAGAACCGGGATGGCCCTTGGTGGGTGATCTACGCGGTGCTTGCCCTTTCCGCCC
This sequence comes from Thermus islandicus DSM 21543, assembly GCF_000421625.1. Taxonomy (NCBI): domain Bacteria; kingdom Thermotogati; phylum Deinococcota; class Deinococci; order Thermales; family Thermaceae; genus Thermus; species Thermus islandicus. The sequence goes on from NZ_ATXJ01000027.1 coordinate 9,671, forward strand.
TCCTGCCCCTCCTCTTTTGGCTCCGCTCGCAGAGGGGGGAGCTGAAGCGGGTGGCCCTGGAGAGCCCGGAGTTTGAGCGCCTCTTTGACGCCTACGGGGAGGACCAGGTGGGGGCGAGGAAGCTCCTCACCCCAGCGGTCCAGGAGGCCCTGGTGCGCTTCCGGCGGTACCTCGGAAAGCCCCTTTGGGCTGCGGTGAAGGGGGATGCCCTGTGGCTCGCCGTGGAAGGAAAGGATCGCTTTGAACCCTCGCTCTTCCGGCCCCTTACCCCCGGCTTGGTGGCGGCCCTAGCCCACCGGGCCAGGCGGGAGCTTTTGGAGGCCGGGAGGGTGGTGGAAGCCTTCCGCCTGGAGGAGGCCAAGAGGAAGTATCGGGGATTAAGTCTGGAAGGATAGGGTCAAGGGGCGTGCTTATGGCCCCCACGTCCTCCCTGGGGATTCTTCCTTAATCCCAGGCACCTTTACCCGATATTCCGCACCCCTCTTCCTTGGCCTTAGGATTTTGGGATGGAAACCACACCCGACCTACAGGTGTACGACCTCGGCCACCTGGGCCTGGTGGCCAGCATCGTGGACCGTATCGGGCTGGTCCCCCTGGTGGACGAACGGGTGGGCCCCCGCCCGGGGGAAAAGGTGAGCACGGGGGTGGCCCTGAAAGCGGCC
>NZ_ATXJ01000028.1 GCF_000421625.1 Thermus islandicus DSM 21543
CCCCGCCCTGGCCCTCTACCTGACCGGGGGAAAGCCTTCGGGGGCCCACCTCGAGACCCTGGTGCTCCTGGACCTGCTGGCCTTCCGGGACGCCCAGGTGGAGCCCCCCGGCCTCTACTACTGGCGCACCGCCTCCGGCCAAGAGGTGGACTTTGTCCTGGAGGCGGGGGAGAGGCTTTTGCCGGTGGAGGTGAAGGCCACACCCAGGCCCACCCCCAAGGACGCCCAAGGGCTCCTGGCCTTTCTGGCGGAGTACCCCGAGGCCCCTGGGGGGCTCCTCCTCCATGGGGGAGAAGGCGTTTTCCCCTTAGTGGGCCGGGTGGTGGCCGCTCCCTGGTGGAGGGTGGTCTGAAGAAGATAGCCAAAATGGGCAGGCTTCCCAAGGCCCCTCCACGGGCCCTGTAACGAAGGGGAGCCGGGCTGGGGATGGCGTGGGCCCTCGAGGTCTGGTACAAGCGGGCACTGAAGGCGCTGGATCAGGGAGCCACCTCTTGGGCCAGGCATAGGCCGTGGGCGAGCACCTCCTTGGGGCTTGCCTCCCTGCGAGCAAAGCCTCGCTTGCCCATCAGGAGGGAGATATACACCCGTTGTCCTGATCTTTGCAATGTAAGCCCGCGAAGCCTTGACCCAGTTAGGGGGTTTCGGCTAGAATGGGAGCAGTGTCAAGGGAGAAAAGGAAAAAATCTATTCAATTGTCGGACAGGGTCCCTACCTTGACGGAGACCTCTGCAACGCTAGGGTTTGAAGCAAAGCTCTGGGAGGCCGCCAATGCTCTACGCGGCTCCATGGACGCCGCCGAGTACAAACACGTCGTGCTCGGGCTGATTTTTCTCAAGTATATCTCGGATGCCTTCGAGGAGCACCGGGCGAAACTGGATGCCGAGCGCCACCTGGGCGCCGACCCCGAGGACCCTGACGAGTACCGGGCGGAGGGGATCTTTTGGGTGCCGGCCGAGGCCCGCTGGTCTTACCTGCAAAAGAACGCCCGCCAGCCCACCATCGGCCAGCTCGTGGACGAAGCCATGGCTACCGTGGAGCGGGATAACCCCTCCCTCAAGGGGGTGCTCCCCAAGGACTACGCCCGCCCTGGGCTGGACAAGCAGCGCCTGGGACAACTGATCGATCTCATCTCCAACATTGATCTGCGTGGTGGCGAAAACCACGCCCGCGACATCCTTGGGCGGGTCTACGAGTACTTCCTCTCGCAGTTCGCCACCGCCGAGGGCAAGAAGGGCGGCGAGTTCTACACCCCTCGCTGCATCGTCAAGCTCCTCGTGGAGATGTTGCGCCCCTACAAGGGCCGGGTCTACGATCCGTGCTGCGGATCCTCGGGGATGTTCGTGCAGTCCGAGGAGTTCATCCGCGCCCACGGTGGGCGGATCGGCGACATCAGCATCTACGGCCAGGAGCTCAACTACACCACCTGGAGGCTGGCCAGGATGAACCTCGCCATCCGCGGGATCGACGGGCGGATCGAGCAGGGTGACTCGTTCCTAAACGACCGTTTCCCCGACCTTAAGGCTGACTACATCCTGGCCAATCCGCCTTTCAACATGAAGCGCTGGGGCGGGGAGCACCTGCGGGAGGACAAGCGCTGGAAGTTCGGTGTCCCTCCGGTGAACAATGCTAACTTCGCCTGGGTCCAGCACATCATCCACCACCTGGCGCCCACGGGCCTCGCCGGCTTCGTACTCGCCAACGGCTCCATGTCCTCGGGTCAGTCGGGCGAGGGCGAGATCCGCAAGAACATCATCGAGGCCGACCTGGTGGACTGCATGGTGGCCCTCCCGGACAAGCTCTTTTACTCCACCCAGATCCCCGCCTGCCTGTGGTTCCTCGCACGCGACAAGAAGAACGGGCGTTTCCGCGACCGCCGCGGCCAGGTCCTCTTCATCGACGCGCGCAAGATGGGGCAGATGGTGGATCGCACCCACCGCGAGCTCACCGACGAGCACATTCGCAAGATCGCCGACACCTACCACGCCTGGCGCGGGGACAAGGACGCGAGCGAATACCGGGACGTGCCCGGCTTCTGCAAGAGTGCTACGCTGGAGGAGATCCGCCGGCACGGCTACGTGCTCACGCCCGGCCGCTACGTCGGCGCACCGCCGCAAGAGGAAGACGACGAACCCTTTGAAGAAAAGATGCGGCGGCTGGTGGCTGAGCTGCGCGAGCAGCAGGCTGAGGCCGTGAAGCTCGACGCGGCTATTGCCCGGAACCTGAAGGAGCTGGGCTATGACGTTTGAGGAGTTGCTGAAGGCAAAGCGCGAGGAAATCCTGCGCATCTGCGCCAAATATGGCGCCCGCAACGTCCGCGTCTTCGGCTCTGCTGTCCGCGGCGAAGCGGATGAGGAGAGCGACATCGATTTTCTGGTGGAGATGGAAGCGGGGCGGAGCCTATTCGACTTGGGCGGGCTTCAGTACGAACTGGAGCAACTGCTGGGCCGCCCGGTAGACGTGGTGACGGAGCGTGGCCTCAAGGCGCGGATTCGTGAGCGCGTGCTCAAGGAGACGGTACCGCTATGAGAGACCCGAAAGAACGGCTACGGCATATCCTGGATGCTATCGCCGCCATTGAGCGCTATTTGAGCAGGGGGCGAGCCGCTTTTGAGCAAGACGAACTCTTGCAGGGTTGGTTCGTCCGCCATTTGCAGATCATCGGGGAGGCGGCCAGGGCACTACCTGAAGACGTGCGGGCCATGGCGCCGGAGATCGAATGGGCAAAGATTATCGGGATGCGGAATGTTCTGGTTCACGGCTACTTCGACATTGACCTCGACATCGTATGGGAGGCGGCCAGCCGTGACGCCCCAGCCCTCAAGCCTTCCATCGAGAGATTGCTGAAGCGGTTGGAGGAGTTGGGCTATGGCGGGTGAGTGGCGAGAATACCGGATCGGCGAAATCGCTGAAATCATCGGCGGGAGCACGCCATCCACAGCCGACCCATCGAACTTCGATGGTGAAATTCCTTGGTTAACCCCGAAGGATTTATCAGGCCCTCACGACCGGTACGTGTCCCGTGGCGAGCGTAGCCTCTCGCGCAAAGGCCTTGATAGTTGTTCAGCACAGTTACTGCCACCTGGGACAGTGCTACTAACGAGTCGTGCTCCTATCGGGTACTTGGCCATCGCAAAAAATCCAATTGCTACCAACCAAGGGTTCCGTAATCTCATACCAAAGCCCCTCATGAACTCAGAGTTTCTCTACTACTGGCTGAAAGGCCATGTTGAGGAGCTACAGCGCCATGCGAGCGGCTCGACATTCCAGGAACTAAGCGGAACCGCACTTGCTCAGATAAGAATTCGTGTCCCTCCCCTCCCCGAACAACGCGCCATTGCCCACATCCTCGGCACGCTGGACGACAAGATTGAGCTCAACCGGCGGATGAGCGAGACACTGGAGGCGATGGCGCGGGCGCTCTTCAAGGCGTGGTTCGTGGACTTCGAACCCGTGCGTGCCAAGATGGAGGGCCGCTGGCGCCGCGGCGAGTCCCTGCCCGGTCTCCCCGCCCACCTCTACGACCTCTTTCCCGACCGCCTGGTGGAGTCGGAGTTGGGGGAGATCCCGGAGGGGTGGGAGGTGGGAACACTTCGACGTGTTGCGGAGGTGACTAGCGGCAAGAGGCCAACCAGGGTCTTCGCGAAACCGTCACCTGAGGCCACAGTACCTCTATGGGGTGGAAATGGTCCGATGGGTTATGTAAGCGAGAGCTTGTATTCCGAACCCATCTTGTTGACTGGGCGCGTTGGTACACTTGGTTCGGTCTTTCGTATTCAGGGTGCATCGTGGCCCTCCGATAACACACTTGTCGTACTTCCTCAATCTAAGGCCGCGTTCGAGTTCCTCTATTTTTGTCTAGAACGGTTCGACTTCGACGCCCTGAATCGAGGCTCAACCCAACCGCTGCTAACTCAAAGCGATTTGGGTGCACAGAACGTGCTTATTCCGGCGGACCCCGCGCTTAGGGAATTTCATAAATACGTGTCAACCTACTTTAGGATGATCGACCAAGCAACAGACGAATCCCGCACCCTCGCCGCCCTACGCGATGCGCTGCTGCCCAAGCTCATCTCCGGGGAGCTGCGGGTGAGGGATGCGGAAAGGTTCTTGAAGGAGCGCGGGTTATGAGTGCAAAGCTTAATGAAGTCCGGCAGATGGTGCTTACCAGCGTCCGCAATCTTGTAGATGCACCCGCATTCAAGGATTGGTTTCAAACCCAGCGCGCAAATCACGGCGATATCATCGTGATCAATAACAGTTTCATTTACCGCAAACCCCTGATAAAGACCTCCAAAAACAGCCAGTACCTCTGTCTGAAAGTGAAGGACACGGAGCCAGACGCGGCGGATGTATTGGTGGGCCAGCCTGGTGATCTGAACTCAGACTTCAAGTTGTTCAGCGCGAGGTCTAGTAATCTGCCTCCACGTGAAGCCCTAGACCAAGCGCTGCTGGCAGAGATGAAGCGGCTTGGCCGCTTGGTGTTCGTGCTCATTGGGGAACTGCAAGACCTTCCTTCCACCGTACCCGTCAACCACAAGAGCGTCAAGAAGCTTAAATTTGATCCTTCCGCAGGAAGTCAAGACGTCGTCGCAGATGCGGACGGAAGCAAGACTATAATCGTAGACCAGCTTACGGATCCGGAATCTGCGTGGAATGCCATCAAGCCGAAGCTGGAACAAGAAACAGGCGATGACCTCTCCAGCCTCGAAGTCGCTTTTGGAGCAGCATTTGAAAGACTCCAGGACGAGGCGCGTTTGAGACTCATCCTTCCCAGTCCGACCGCATCTAAGACCACCACCTCGTTTATCGCTCGCCTGCGGGCATCCGTATGTAAGCAGCGCAAGCTGTACGAGGAGGCTCTTGGGGAGTGGACCAGAGGGGGTCAGGGGGCGGATGGCCATCTGAGGGAAATGATGCGCATCGCCTACAACTTTGCGGACGATGCTATTAAGGTCCTGAAGTTGCTGGTTAGTGTGGCCGACCTCAAGGCTGTCCTATTATGGTGCACGATCAAAGAGCACTTTGATGTGGCCGAAGCGTTTCGCAATCTGCCATGGAAAAAGAGTCACAAGAAACCTTCACTCGAGCTATACAGGGAAATAATCAGCGGCGCGAGAAATCGTGCATTTCATAACCTCTTGGCGTTTGATCGAACAATTGAGGCTGATCTTGGGGGCGTGGATGTGAAAGCACGTCGGCTAACGCTACTCCCGGCTCATGGCCGTCGCAAGAGCACTGTGGCCTTCGATTATGAAGATCGTGAGATGGTGGAAATTCTGACGGAGCTTACGAGGGCGCCCGAGGTGGCAGTGCCCTTTGATTTCTGGAAGAAGAACGCCGACGTTATGGAATCGTTCGAGAAGCTGCTGGCGAGCACTGAAGATGCGTTATGGGCGCTTAATCGCGCTCGAGGATAGGAGGGTAGAGAGCCATCGTGGGGCCAAGTTTATGAATCCTTTCACCGAATCCACCGTCGAATCCGCCGCCCTTGCCTGGCTGGAGTCGCTGGGCTGGTCGGTCAAGCATAGTGCCGAGATCGCCCCCGGCGAACTTTTCGCCGAGCGCACCGATTACGGCCAGGTAGTCCTCGAGCAGCGCCTGCGCGATGCCCTGGTGCGGCTGAATCCCGACCTCCCGCCGGAGGCGCTCGAGGAGGCCTTCCGTAAACTCACCCGTCCCGAGGGGGCCACGCTGGAGCAGCGCAACCGGGCAGTCCACCGGATGCTGGTTGACGGCGTGACGGTGGAGTACCGCCGGCCGGACGGTTCCATCGCTGGCGCGCAAGCTCGGGTCCTGGACTTCGACGACCCCGCGAATAACGACTGGCTGGCGGTGAACCAATTCACGGTCGTGGAGAACAAGCACACGCGCAGGCCCGACGTGGTGCTTTTCGTGAACGGGCTGCCGCTGGTCATCATCGAGCTGAAAAACCCCACTGACGAGCAGGCCAGCATCTGGTCCGCCTACCAGCAGCTCCAGACCTACAAGCAAGAGATCCCCTCGCTCTTCGCCTACAACGAGGCGCTCGTCATCTCGGACGGGCTCGAGGCGCGCATCGGCACGCTCACGGCCGACCGGGACCGGTTCATGCCTTGGCGCACGGTGCGCGGTGACACCGTGGCGCCGGTTGAGATCCCGCAACTGCAGGTGCTCTTGGAGGGAGTGTGCGACAAGCACCGGTTTCTCCAGCTCCTCCGCGATTTTGTCGTGTTCGAGGACGAGGGGGGCGGCAAGCTCGCCAAGAAGATGGCTGGCTATCACCAGTTCCACGCCGTGAACGTGGCGGTGGAGGAGACACTGCGGGCCGCCGCACTTCAAGCTGAACAGACCTGGGCAGCGAAGGGACGTTACGAGGCCGGGCGCAGGCCCGGTGGGGAGCCCGGGGACGGCCGCATCGGCGTGGTCTGGCACACCCAGGGCTCGGGCAAGAGCCTGACGATGGTCTTCTACGCAGGCCGGATCATCCGCCACCCCGCGATGGAGAACCCGACCATCGTCGTCCTCACCGACCGGAACGACCTGGACGGGCAGCTCTTCGGCGTGTTCTCCCGCTGCCGGGACCTCCTGGGCCAGGAACCGATCCAGGCGGAGAGCCGGGCCGAGCTCCGCGAGTTGCTCCGAGGACGGCAGGCGGGCGGCGTCATCTTCACCACGATCCAGAAGTTCCTGCCGGAGGAGAAGGGTGACCGCTACCCGCAGCTCTCCGATCGCCGCAACATCGTAGTGATCGCCGACGAAGCCCACCGCAGCCAGTACGACTTCATCGACGGCTTCGCCCGCCACATGCGCGATGCCCTGCCCAATGCCTCCTTCATCGGATTCACCGGCACTCCGCTGGAGCTCGAGGACCGCAATACCCGCTCCGTGTTCGGCGACTACATCTCCATCTACGACATCCAGCGGGCGGTCGAGGACAAGGCCACCGTGCCCATCTACTACGAGAGCCGGCTGGCTAAGCTCGACCTCCCGGAGGAGCTGAAGCCGAGGATTGACGAGGAGTTCGAGGAGGTTACCGAAGGCGAAGAGGTCGAGCGAAAGGAGCGGCTCAAGACTAGGTGGGCGCAGCTCGAGGCGGTGGTCGGGGCGGAGAAGCGCCTGAGCCTCGTGGCCCAGGACATCGTGAACCACTTCGAGCAGCGGCTGGAGGCCCTGGACGGCAAGGCCATGGTGGTCTGCATGAGCCGGCGCATCTGCGTCGAGCTCTATAACGAAATCGTGCGCCTACGCCCCGCATGGCACGACGACGATGACGACAAGGGCGCGATCAAGGTGGTGATGACGGGCTCGGCCTCGGACCCGCCCGAGTGGCAGCCGCACATCCGCAACAAGCCGCGTCGGGAGTTCCTCGCCAAGCGCTTCCGCGATCCTGCCGACCCTTTCAAGCTGGTCATCGTCCGCGACATGTGGCTCACGGGGTTCGATGCCCCGTCCCTCCACACGATGTACCTCGACAAGCCCATGCGCGCCCACGGGCTCATGCAGGCCATCGCCCGGGTGAACCGGGTCTTTCGCGACAAGCCGGGTGGGCTGGTTGTGGACTACCTGGGACTCGCGCACGAGCTCAGGGCAGCCCTTGCCACCTATACCGAAAGCGGCGGCACGGGGCGGACCGCCATCAACCAGGCCGAGGCCGTGGCGGTGATGCTGGAGAAGTACGAGATCTGCTGCGACCTCTTCCACGGCTTCGATTGGACGGCGTGGAAGACGGGCAGACCGGAGGAGCGACTCGCGCTCCTCCCCGCCGCCCAGGAGCACATCTTGGCTCAGGAGAATGGCAAGGAACGCCTCCTCCAAGCCGTCTCGGACCTCTCGCGCGCCTTCGCATTGGCGGTCCCCCAAGAGGAGGCTCTCGCCATCCGTGACGACGTGGCCTTCTTCCAGGCGGTGCGGGCGGCTCTTGCCAAGCGCGCCCCCAGCGACGAGCGAACCGAGGAGGCCCTCGACCACGCCATCCGGCAGATCGTCTCCCGCGCCATCGCGCCCGAGGGCGTGGTGGATCTCTTCGCCGCGGCCGGTCTCAAGAAGCCCGACATCTCGATCCTCTCCGAGGAGTTCCTGGCCGAGGTGCGGGGGATGCCGCAGCGGAACCTGGCCGTGGAGCTTTTGCGAAAGCTCTTGGAGGGTGAGATCAAGAGCCGGCGAAGGAAGAACGTGGTCCAGGCCCGCTCCTTCGCCGAACTCCTTGAGCAGGCCATCCGCCGCTACCAGAACCGGGCGGTGGAAGCGGCTCAGGTGATCGAGGAGTTGATCGCGCTTGCCCGCGAGATGCGTGAGGCGGACCGCCGGGGCGAAGCGCTGGGGCTTACCGAAGAGGAGCTGGCCTTCTACGACGCGCTCGAGGCCAACGACAGCGCCGTCAAGGTCCTCGGCGAGCCGACCCTGCGCGAGATCGCCCGCGAGCTGGTTGAGACAGTCCGCCGCAACGTCACCATCGACTGGACCGAGCGCGAGAACGTCCGGGCCCACCTGCGGCGCCTCGTCAAACGGGTGTTGCGCCGATACGGCTACCCACCTGATAAGCAGGAGAAGGCTACTCAGATCGTACTGGAGCAAGCGGAGGTGCTTGCCGAGAGCTGGGTGCAGGCCGCATAGGCCGACAGGCGTTCCAGGGGAGGCGCCTAGTGTTCAGGCAAGGAGTCGCACAACCCTCTAGTCCCCGCGGGTGGGCCTGGCGCAGGGCTAATGCTGATCTCGTAGAGTTCCTCCTGCCCAGGCAGGGGCTGTCGTAAAAATCCGGTATCCTTGAGGGCCGCCTCTGCGCAAAGCATACCCCACCAGGTTGACGGGTCAGCCTGCAGGGCTACCTTGTTGAGGGGTGGGCCCCTCCTAAAGCCCCACATTCCCGCCCACCCCTCGAGGGGCTCCCTCCCCACCGGGGCGGCAGAGGCCCTGCTTGCGGGCTCAGCGGAAGAGGTTTGCCTTAGGATGGTTATCAGCGCGAAATATTACTTTCGCGAAGATAGGCCTCCTCCGAAGATGACCCAGCCCTTGGAGGGCCGTCTCCTGGAGGAGTCGGCAAGCCCCTGGGGAACTCCAGGCCCAGCGCCTGAAGACCGCCCTTTTGGGACGGGGGCGCTACAGTCCTTTTTACCTGTGGCGATAGGGCGGGCCTTTGCTACACTTGTCAGCAAAATGACGATGCAACTGGCTTTCTTTGGACTTTGAAAAACAAAGCGCCGTTCAGGAGCTTTCCTCACCGAAATTTTGACCTGGCCCAAGGTTGCGGTGTGTGCTATACTCCCCACTAACCCGGACCTCCGGGTGGGGATCTTGAAAGCTGGTTTTTCCCTTGGGGATGGGCAATATGCGTTTTCACCTTCTCATCGCCCCTTTCTCCTGTGGCTTTTCATCGGCACAAACCCCCAAAAACCCCCGTTATACGCCATATGCATATTCCAAGTTTCATCTTTCTCACAAACCCCCCCTCTGGCGGTGCTGTCCAGGAGGGGATTCTTAGAGGGGTAGAGTTGCAAACCACTTAGCCCCGTAAGGGGATTGCGACCCCA